>NZ_JBEXNW010000003.1:153760-420303 GCF_040611295.1 Streptomyces sp. NPDC002935 | reverse complement strand
CACTCCGTCTCCGACCATGTGCAATACCGAGGCTGCCTCGTGACGAACCGCAGTGGTGGAGCGCAGATCGCGCTGGTTGCGACTCTCAACACCACCAAGGCCGTAGACATCAGCGGTGCACTCAACAGCAGCTTCGGCAGCAGCGCTTTCTGCACCAAGGAGCGGTACCTCGGCCAGTACAGCCTGATCTGCTATTCGCCGACCCGGCCAGTGGGCGTGTGCGACGCACTCACGGGAGACACGTCGATGATCGTCAATGGCGTCTCCAACTACACACGAACCGGCACGCGACCCCGGCCGGTCGCCTGCGACAACGCGTAGGCGCACCGCCTGAGCCCACGCGCAGCGCGCCCTATGGGAAGCGGCGGACGGCTGGCAGCACGCCGAACTGTCATACGGACCACCCCGAATTCGCGCCCGATCTCGGCCTCGGACGGCAACCCCTCCGGATAGGACCCAGCGGCGATCCGCTCGCGTAACAGTGCGACGCCGATTCGTCGCAGGCGTGGACGGGCGTCATGTGACGCGGGCTCATAAAGTGCACCCGCCCATCTCTGCGCACGCATTGGACCCATCGTCCCTTGCCTTCGCGAGGCACTCGGAGCAGGGCGGCAGGGAAGCAGCCGACGGAGCGCCGACGCGTCAGCCCCCTTTCACCGGCCTCCTGAACTGCTGGGGAGTCTGAATCTCTGATCAGAGGTGCCGCGCGGCCCTCACAATGTCTACGCCAGTGGGGCCGCGCGCTGGCGCCGACCCGCGCCCACTACGGGGACGAAATACCAGGCCGGAACGGGGGACGGTCGGCTCCGCAGCTTACCCACCTCGCCAATCCGGGTCCCGCGTCGGGCAAGACCAGGGGGCCAATCGGGCACAACAGGGGCAGGGGGACACCTGCCCGATTTCGCGGGCCAGCGTAAGGCCCCCTGATCATGCCCGACCCCAGACTGGGCAGGCCACCGGCCAAACCTGCGGAGCTGACCTCACGTAGTTCTCCATCGCTCAACAGGACCTATGGTGCTGGCGGCCGCCGCCCTATGCTCAATGCGTGGCCAACGATGAAGCCCGAGGGCGTATCCGGCCGGACGGAACTCGCAAACGTGCCACCTTCACCACGGGGGCGAGTCCTCGCGACAAGAACGCGTCCAGAAGTCCGACACGGGACACCGTCGCTCCGGCGGAGCTCATCGAGATGGCATGTCGCCGATTTGGCAAGGCAGGGGCATGGGAGTTGCGGCAGCTCAAGCGCATGCGCAGAGATGATCCCGACCAGTTCGCGCGGCTGCTGCACGAGGAGCGTGCGGGCACGAACTAGCCAACACTAAGCCACAGTCCGCCGACCTCGTCGTCATGCACACCGCTGGGAACCTACTGGGGTTCGGTGGTGCCAGGTTGGGGGAACATCGAGGACTTCGTGAGCGGCGAGCCCTTCAGGCACGGAGTACTCGCGATCACGTCCGTCTGGCCGAAGCCCTTCAGGTAGGAGACGAAGATAGTGAATTCCCCCAACCTTCCATGGGATGTGTATCGCTTCAGGTCCTTGTCATGAGTGCGCCATTCACCCATGGTCCAACCCTGTTTCTGGAGGTCGGCTCGGACATCCGGGCCAACGTCCGGAGACCCCGCCTGAATGATCGACATTGTTGTCGTGTGTCGCCGTCATGCAGGATCGGTGGGGCTTGCGGCGGTCTCAAGGTGAGGACACCGCAAGCCTTCACGGCTACTGCGAGTTGTACGCCTTGATGCTCACTGCCGGGCCATAGGAGTTGCGGGCCACCGCGGCGGCTGCTTTCCCGGTCACGTGGACGATCGCGGTGCCTTGGGCTGGCACCTCCGTCAGGCCGCCAATCGCGGTGACCTCGACGGCTTGTTGGGTGACGCCCTTGGGCGGCTGGTCCCACAGAACGTAGGCGATCCGTACGGAGACGGGGATGTCGTCCTCGTTGGTCAGCTTGACTGCCGAGAAACCCTCGAACCTGGTGATCTCGCGCCCGTGGCTGTCCAGCGCCTGCGTCGTCACCGCGTGCTGGCCGGCGGGAATGGAAGCGATGGTCGTGCGCCTCACCGTCACACGGACGTCCGCCACGTCATGTTTGCCCGGGCCTGAAAATCGCAGGATGTCGAAGCTCATTCCATACGGAGCCACCAGTTCCCCCCGGTCGCTTCCGTAGATCGTGCTCACCTTCACTTGGCGCAGCACATGATCATGCTTGTCCAGTGCCTTGAATGACAGCACTGGGACCACAGAGGCGGGCAGATCGTTCGTGATCTGCAGGGTCTGATTGATGGTTTCGTCTTCGCCGGAGTCGCCCACGTAGTCGAACGACAGCGCCGTGGATCCGAAATTCTCCTCGTCGGAACGCTCAGTGCTGCTTGCGTCTCGTCCTTTCCCCGTGTCTGCGACCGGCCCACAAGCCGACATGAGTGCCCCGCTCGCGGCCATTGCCACACTCGCGGCAACCAGTCTTCGCCAGCCCACCTTCACAGCTAGCCCCCTCCCTGTCGATCACTCTTGGCGGGACGGTATACGACCGTGGTCCGCCAGCCCGCGGCGCCCCCGACCTGGGCTTTCGGCTGATCCACGGGCGCCGCAAGTGACGGCAGCCTGTACCACGTTGACGGCTAAGTAATTGGTGAAGACAGGCAAAAGGCAGGAAATCTACCTGACCGTTACGGAGCGGGCAAGGACGGTTCCGTCTTCCCGCTGAGGACGGGCAACGGGCGGCTTTAGGTGCGGGTCGTTGCTACTTCCGGGGTTGAGCTGCTCGGATGCTTCAAGATCCTGTCCACGAATAGTCCACAGGCGCCGACATAGAGTTCGTAACACGATCTTGTTGAGGTGCCCTGGTCGGGCGTGACCGATGTGACGATTCGCCCGTTCGGGAGGGTGTGAGTGCTCGGCCGTGGATCGTGGATGACGACTTGTGGACGCTGATCGAGCCGCTGATGCCGCCCTGGCCGGAGCGATCGCCGGGGCCTCGGCCGGTGGCAGACCGGCTGTGTCTGCAGGGCATCCTGTACGTGCTCTACAACGACATTGCCTGGCAACTGCTGCCCCTGGAGCTGGGGTTCGGTTCCGGACAGACCTGCTGGCGGCGTCTGGAGCGGTGGCAGCAGGCCGGGGTCTTCGACCGGCTGCACCGCATTCTGCTCGCCGAGCTGAATGCGGCCGGCGAACTCGACTGGTCGAGGGCGTGTGTGGACGGCTCCCGCATCCGTGCGAGAAAGGGGGAGCCGACACCGGTCCGTCACCGGTCGACCGCCGGAAGACAGGCAGCAAGCATCACTTGATCTGCGACGGACGCGGCACCCCGCTCAAGGTCATCACCACCGCGGCGAACGTCAACGACGTCACTCAGACCCTCGCCCTGCTCGACGGCGTCCCGCCGGTGGCCGGGCGTCCCGGCCGACCACGACGCCGCCCCGATTCGCTGCTCGGGGACAAGGGCTACGACTCCAACCCTCACCGCGAGGAGCTGCGCAAGCGCCGGATCCTGCCGGTGATCTCCCGCAAGGGCGCCCCGAACATCAAGGGCCTGGGCAAGCTCCGTTACGTCGTGGAGCAGACCTTCGACCTGCTCCACCAGTTCAAACGCCTCGCCGTCCGCTGGGAACGCCGAACCGAACTCCACGATGCCTTCGTCTCATTGGCCTGCGGCCTCATCTGCTGGAGACGACTGAAGAAGCACCGATCATGACCGTGTCACGAGCTTTTGGCTACAACTCACACCACTCACCCAGAGGGCTGGCCGCCCACGTCTGGGTGAAGTCGTGCACCAGGTCCCACGCCCGATCGATATCCAGGACAAAGGCGCCCGTGAACGCGGCGAGGTCGTCCATGATCGGGACTTCCACGACGGCACCCGAGGACACGGTGTCGTCTCCTACGAGCAGAGACAAAGGCGGAAGGAGTGGGGCCGACTGGGCCGCTCCGAGGACGTGGTCGAGAAGCTCCCGGGCTCGCAGAACGATGACCCGCCCCTCTCGGACCTTCAGGAGTCGTCAGCGGGTTTTCCCCATCCTTCAGGCGTAGGCGGTGGTGTTCGGGGATCCTGTTGAGGTACCTCGGAAAACCACTGTAAGGAGCCCCCAGTGCGCCGCCCGACCCGGAAAGCCTTCGCCGCCCTCATCGCCGCAGCCGGCCTCGCCCTCCTCACCCCCACACCCGCCTCGGCTGCCACCGCCACCAGCCGCTTCGCGAACTACCGCTACGGTGACTGCCTGCGCGAGACCTCCGAAACCGGCCTCAAGGGCGACCGCTGCACCACCGGACGCGGCAGCCTCCTGTGGCAGTGGAACGGCCGCCTCAACACCAGCACCACTCTTAAGAACAACTTCTGGGACCGCTGCCTCGACAGCAATGACCGGGGCGACGTCTACCCCCTGCGCTGTAACGGCGGCTCATACCAGAAGTGGCGCACCGTCCAGCCCGCCGCCCGCAGCGCCATCATGCTCCAAAGCGTCGGCACGGGCCGCTGCCTCTACCAGCAGGACAACGGCTACTACCGCACTGCCCGCTGCGACCGAGGCGCCCAGAACCAGCGCTTCACCATCGGCTGAACGTATCTCCCGACCGCTTCAAGATGCCGCCGGGCGAGCAGCTCTTCTTTACGCGAGGCCGGAAGGCGGTCCGTTGGCCGCGGTGGTGATGACCTTGAACGGGGTGCCCTTCCCGTCGCAGATCAGATGGTGTTTACTACCCGTCTTCCCGCGGTCGACCGGTGACGGGCCGGTCGCCTCGCCCCCTTTCTTTCGCGCGGATGTGGGAGGCATCCACGCAGGCCCGGGTCCAGTCCAGGGCGTCGGCCGCGTGCAACTCGGCGAGCCGGATGCCGTGCAGCGTCTCGAAGACGCCGGCCTCATGCCACCGACCTAGCCGACGCCAGCACGTCTGTCCGGAGCCGAACCCCAGCTCCAGCGGCAGCAGTTGCCAACTGACGTCGTTGTAGAGCACGTACAGGATGCCCTGCAGGCACCGCCGGTCATCCACCGGCCTCGGGTCGGGAGCCTTCCGCGGCCACGGCGGCAGCAACGGCTCGATCAGCTCCTACAGTTCATCCTCCACGATCCACGGCCGATTCCCCACACCTCACGAACGGCGGAATCGTCGTACCGGTCACGCCCGACCAGCACCCATCCACAAGATCGTGTTACGAGTTCTATGGGTCCGTCTAGCGAACATGCGCCGGCCGACAGCCACCGGAGCGCGGCGAAAGGTATCCGGACTGTCCGACTAAGGCGCTGACCTGCATAAACACCCCGGACAGTAGGAGCAGAGGCTGTCTGGGGTGTCCGGTCGGAGGCGAGCTCAGATGTCGCGGACGAGCCGAAGCCTGAGGGAAGAGCGATTCACGAGGTCGATGTGCAGGCACGCCTCCCCATTGCCGGTGAGGACTGCATCGGTCTCCCCCGTAAGAAGCGCGCCGCAGGCAAGCAGGCTTCCTGACGTCCACCTGTCCCTATTCGCCAGCGCACGCGTCCGCGGGCACTGAGGGCATCGAGAACAAGATCCACCACGTGCGCGATACAACCTTCGCCGAGGACACCTCCCAACTCCGGACCGGGACCGCAGCCCGCGCCATCGGCGCCCTCCGCCTGGCCAGCTTCGACAACATCGTCTCCGGACTCCCCAGACGCCCCGGGGCACCACCCGGCCGCTGACCACCCTCAGCATCACGTGATCAAGCCAGCCGCAACGCGAATACGACGCAACCCTGGGTGATGATGAATGGGGGATTACCTCAGATTTGAGCCCGTATGAAAACGCTGGCCCCGCCGAGGATAAGCGAGATGATAGCTAAGGCCGTCAGGGCCCAACCAGCATTTATGCACCGATGCTTGCGAAGTACGATTCCGGCCAAGTGAACCACATTGTAGGAGAGTGTTGCTACTTCAAACCCGGCATCAGCTTGACTGATTAGAGCGGCAGCGGGTTCTAATTCTAGGTGCGCCATATCCCCAAAATACCAAAGAACTTCCGGCCTATAAGTACTAGGATCATTCGGTCGCACACCGAGACGGGCGAACGTTCCCTTGTAGTTTGCACCGTGGCGTGACCACAGGCATGCCGCCGCACACGTAACGGCCCCCAGTAGCGCGCCCGTTGAGACAGAGAGGAAGAGCCAGGTTTCAACACCTGAAACTTTGCGCAGCTCATGCTTACTTGTGACATTGTCAGCAGTGATGCCGAAGAGCACCGTGACTAAAATCCCGTTCACTGTGAGAATCAATTGCGCCTTAGATTCGGCAACTTTGTACCAATCAATCACCCGGTCGTAAACGCGTCGGACATATTCTCTGTCGATTTCGGGGGTGCTCGGAGGGTCGGCAGAACTGTCGGCCCCTGACGCGTCACCTTCAGCGAGCATGCAAGGAACCTCCGAGTAGCTGCCTGAATGAGTCTCTGGAAGGCCACGGCTGCGAAGCGGCTCGTGCAGGTTGGGGCAACGCTGCCCGTCCATCAGCTTGCTCAACCCACCAGCAAGGAGCAGTGCCCTTACGTCCGCGCGCCCCCTGGGCGGCTCCCTGGCACTGGCCCGCACTGACTGCCATACCGTGTCGGCCGATCGTTCGCTCCCCCGCAAAGCGGCGGTGAACTCGCGGTTCGTCTGCCCGCCCTCGAAGCGGACGACAACCTGCAACCGGATCCGCTCCCGCGCGGCCCTCTCGGCGTCGGTCAGACCACCACCCTGCGCATAGGGGGGCGACTTCCTATACCAGCGTCCTACCTGTCCGGCTGACCGGCTTTGCCGCTCACCTGCACAAGCAGTCCGGACAGGTCAGAGTGCCAGTGTCCAGGCTGTCCGGTCACAGATGGCTGTAACACCCGGGGGGGCAGCCCATCGTCGGCGCCGGCCTTCCAACGGACGCAGGAGCCGGAGGCGACTTCCGACTTCGCGCTATCTGCGATGCGGGAGGCCACCGGACGCCTCCTGGGATCAAGGAACCTGCTGGCCAAAGCCCATTCGCAAACCGAACTCTGATTGTGCTCCGGAGCCGTGGGACGGCTGACGTTCTACGCGGTACCACGCCTGGGTGTCGCTTCAGGCGGTCATCCCTACTGCCTTCAGGAACCCTGACCACGAGGGCACCCGCCGGCCGGGCAGGGCGTTACTCAGGCTGAGTTGCAGGGTGCGGCGGAGTGGGTGGGGGACTGCAGGATGGCCTCGTTGCGGGCGGCCAGCCGGGCGAGTTCGAGTGGGCTGGGCAGCCGGTCACTTTTCGTTCCCTTGCAGGTGGCGTGTGCTGGGGCGAGGTTCCGCGGTTCAGCAAACATCCGCCCCTGCCGACTGCTCCGTCCTGTGCCTTGGCCGCATGTCCGAGTCCTGCCACGGAACCTCTCGGCTAGGGCCAGCAACCAGTCCCGACCGAGAGGGTCTCGGCCGACCACTGACCTTCCCAAGGCGGTAGCCCTGTCGCTACCGTCTCCGTGTGACCTCTCCTCCTGTCGCGCCCCCGCCTCCCCCAGGTGATCGGCTATCGGAGTCGGTCCGTGACCGATACAGAGGGCTCTCGCGATTCAACCGACCGATTTACTGGCTGCTGACCCGAGGTTCATGGTGGCTGGCGAGCTTTGGCGCCATGTACGTTCTCTGTGGCTTCCTCATCGGGTGGACCACCTCTTACGAGGTGATGTTAGGAATCACATCACCCGCTGAGACTCGCCTGCGACCTTTGAGCTGGTTGTTGTCTCTCATGGGCTGGCTCGCTGCCCCAGCTGTCGTAGGAGGAGTCACTGGCTATCTGGTGAACCGTCAGGTAGATCGGCGACGGCGCAACTCGGAGGCAGCAGTGCTGGCCCGGATGCTCGCGGAAGCTGGCTACGTGGTGTCCCCACCCCAGGGCGGCTCTTCATGACGTCACTGAGCCAACTGTATGACCGGGGCGGCGAGTCCAAGCACTTCGCTGAGGAGTACGTGAACAAAGCACATGCCGGCAATTGGGCGCTGAGTAAGGATCGCTGGACAAAAACGGTGCGACATATCGCCGACAACGTGTCGGAATTTGACGATATATCTGCCACCGATGCGCGACAACGCGCTGAACAGCTGGCCCGAGCGCAGTGCCTGCTGCTCGCGCAAGTGGGAAGGTGTTGGGCATGCGCAACCTTGTAATCGAGATGCGTCCGTGGGTAGGCGGCGGGAAGCAGTGATCATGGTTGAGAAGGCCAAGGCCGAAGACGTGATCCGAGACATGCTAAAAGCAGCACTGCCAGATGCTTCAGACGAAGTGGTAGCGGCCACTGCTGGTGTCGTCGCAGTGATCGGGCAGCGGGAAGTAACTGCTGCCGACGCGGAAGCCTTGCGGGGGCTGCTGAGCATGCTCAGCATCCGGCCAGATACAGCCAGCGGTGCCGGTACTGAGCAGCGCGCCAACCCCGCCGCCAAGCCGCGTCCAACTCCCAGGTCTCTCAACGATTTCGACGAGGTGGAATTCATGTCCGTCGCGGAAGTGGCCTCGGTCATGGACGTAAGCAAAATGACGGTGTATCGCTTGGTTAACAGTGGCCACCTTCCCGCGATCAGGACTGGCGGCCGATCCTTCAGGGTCCCTACGTCGGCCCTACGCGAGTACCTGCGCAGAGAATATGTGCGGAACGACGTCGATCACGGCGCGCCTGGCGATCGCCGCTGAGGCGGTAGCACGGTTGTGGTCAGCTTGGCCAGGGTGAACCACCCGCAATACCGCGACGTCACAGGCGCAAGCCCCGAGTGAAGTACGGGCTCGGTGAGATGTGAATCAAGGTTCTCGCAGGACAGGGGCCGATTATTGTCGGGAACGCGCCTGCCCTCCGGAGCCGTGTGCGGGGGTTCGAATCCTGCCGGGGGCACCTTGCATGAGGTGCGCAGAGACCGGTCCGCGGCGCGCTCGACGACCGCGTCCATCGAGACTTTGAGCTGTCTCTTGTACTCAAGGACGAGTCGCTCCCCGTCGATCGTCAGCTCGCTGCGCGTTCCGCTGAACGTGCTGTCGGGGACGGGCCGGTGCTCGTCGCGGGCCTCCTTCACGAACTGCGCGGTGAGCTCGTGCGCGATGATCGTCAGGCCGTCGTGGGCCAGTAGATGGGCGTCGCCGATGTGGTCGGCGTACGCGTGGCTGTAGATCAGGTGGGTGATCGGCTTGGACGTACCTCCGCGATACCGTCCAGCAGTTTCCCGTCGAGGTCCGGGGGCGCGTCCACGACGACTACTCCCTTACGCGTGACCAGGAACATGGTGTTCACCATGCCGCTGGTGATGCCGTAGGCGCCTCCGCCGAGATCCGTGACGTGGTAGCCGGAACTGGGGATCTCGGGCCCTCGTGCGAATTCCGGTACCGGGGCGAACTCTGTCATCGGCGCAGTCCATTTCGTGCGGTGCCGGATCATGTGTGGGGACAGCTGGTCAGGATGCGCTCGTGGAGCCCGCAGCGGCCTGTTCGGCGATCCAGGATTGTGCGAGCTTCGTCCAGGCGGCGGCGTCGCCGGCGCCCTGGGCGAGGCCGAGGCTGTGGGGGCCGTGGGCGAAGACGTGCACCGGTACCTCGTGGGCGGCCAGTGCCGAGGCGAGGCGATAGGTGTGCTCGGGCGGGACGTAGATGTCCTCAGCGGTGTGCCACAGGAAGAAGGGCGGAGCCCCGGTGGTCACCAGGGCGTCGAGGGATGTCTGGCGGCGCATGTGTGGTGTGGCGTTCTCCCCGAGGAGGATCAGTCGCGCGGGCCGGTAGGTCTCGGTCTCCATGGAGGTGATCGCGTAGCCGAGGACGGCGAAGTGGACGGCTTCGTGTGGATCGTCGCCGGGTGTGAGCGCGGCCAGGCCCGCGAGGTGCCCGCCGGCCGAGAAGCCGATCACCCCGATGCGGTCCGCGCCCTGTGCGCGCCTGCGGCGGATCTCGGCCCGAAGGGCCAGGAGGGGTTCGGGGTGCCGGACGTGGAGCGGGTAGCGGAAGACGCTCGCCGACAGGCCCGATGCGGAGAGCCATTCGACGATCGGCTCTGCCTCGTGCGGGGCGTGTGAGGCGTAGCCCCCGCCCGGCAGGACGATCAGGTGTGTCGTCGCGGGCCGCACCCGCTCGCTTCGTCCACGGGCTGGTGCGGTCTCGGATCGATTGTCCATACCAGTCTCCTGAAGTGCTCACGGACGCCGGGAGCGGCCCTGGCCGCAGGCGATACGGAAGTCGTCACCACACCGGGCTCCTCGGCGTTCCGCGGCCGGGTGAGGTCCCGGTCGCGCGGCGGCTTCGGGTAGAGGGAGCCGACCTGCTGCGAGGCCGGGGATGCCGCTAGAACCAGGCGCCCACGGCGGCGGCGATGGGGTCGGCCCCCGGTTCGCGCAGCGCGTAGGTCGCCTTGGCGCCCACCCACACCAGGGTCCTGCCGTAGGGGAGGTCGGAGTGACTGTCGAGCATCGCCTGGAAGAACTCGGTCGGGGTGGAGCACTTCGCCAGCGCGGCTTCGGCGTCGTCGAGGTAGCGCCGGGTGAAGGCGATGACGCGGGTGGCGTCGTCGTCGAGTTCCTTGTTCTTGTGGCCGGCGACGATGTACCTCGGTCCCAGGGACTCGACGGTGTTGATGGCCTCGCGCCATGCGTCGAGGCCACCTCCGGCCGACTCGCCGATGTACATGTGGGCGCCGTTGTAGAGCGCATCGCCGGCTACCACGAGGCCGAGGTCGGGGACGTGCACGACGCTGGTCTGCTCGGTGTCCGTGTGGCCGACCTCGACGAGGTGCAGGTCGTGTCCTTCGAGGCTGAGGGTGTTGTCGGGGACGGTGACGGCGGTGACCGGGGCGTCGGGGATCTGGCCGGGCCAGAGCTTGTCCCAGGCGAAGGGCCGGGCTTCCACGTTGCCGTGCATGACGGCGATGGTGCCGGCGGTGGCCACGACGGGCGCGTCGAAGCGCTTGGCGAACTCGTTGTCGCCGAACCAGTGATCGCCGTGTCCGTGGGTGGCGACGATGGCGGTGATGTTCTTCCCGCTGGCGGTCACCCACGCGGCGACCTCCTCGATCTGGCCTGCGGTGAACGGCGGG
Source organism: Streptomyces sp. NPDC002935 (assembly GCF_040611295.1). NCBI lineage: Bacteria > Bacillati > Actinomycetota > Actinomycetes > Kitasatosporales > Streptomycetaceae > Streptomyces > Streptomyces sp. NPDC002935. The sequence goes on along the minus strand of NZ_JBEXNW010000003.1, from coordinate 409,298 downwards.
TCGACCAGGACGGCGTCCCGCTCGCCGTGGACGAGTGTGGTCGAGCTCGGCTGGAAGGAGCGCTCCTCGCCGTTGGGCAGTGGCTCGGTGACGCTCATCGGGACCGGGCCGGAGACGAATACGGTGTAGCCGAGGGAATCCGTGGACATGGGTGCTGACCCTTCTGATCGGGTGGAGCGATGCGACTCGGGTGGCCCGACTCGGGCCTTCAAGGGGTCTTTGGAGGTTGGTGAGCTGAGGACGGCTAGGCGAAGCTGATCTCGCTGAGATCGATGGAGACCAGCAGGGGTTCGGCCAGGACCTGACCGTCGGGTGTGCGGGGGAGGATGCGGTGCTCGGTGGGGAGCGAGATCCCGTGGACCTGCGTGTAGCCGGAGAAGTGGTGGGCCCCGCTGCTGCCGCCCATGATCTCGACGTCGTAGTCCTGGCGCCGGATCAGGCCGTCACCGCCGACGTACACGGTCTGGACGCGCTCGTGGGTCGCGAGATGCTCGGGCCAGATCACGCGCAGCCGCCGCCACTCCTCCCCGTTCTCCTGCCACGGCTCCAGCTCCGCCGTCTCGAAGCCCGGCAGGGTGAAGCTGAACGGCTGGGTGAGGTAGGTCCACATCGAGGTACCGACGAAGTAGGCCAGTTGCAGGGTCGTCCACGGCGTCTCCAGGGTGTGGCCGGCGAACGAGTCCCTTGGGTGTTCCAGTGCTTCGAGCACCTCGCCCTCGAGCGTCTCGATGGCGACGCGTTCCGGCGTGAAGGCACTGCGCCGACCGGGGGCGCCGAACGGATGGTGCGACACCCGCTCCTCATGCAGGCCGGCGGTGACGCGGACGTCGTCCAGCACACCTTGCCGGCCCTTCAGCCCCCACACGGCGCCGCCCTGGAGGAGGCGCGCGGAGACCGTCTCCAGTTCGTTCCAGCGGGCTAGGCCGCCGTGGGCCTCCACGATCTCATCGAGCAGATCCGTCATTGCTTCTTCTCTCGTCTGCTTCGGCCTCCGAATCGGGACCAGGCGCGAAAGTCTTCGGACCACGTCCCCCCGTAGGGAGGGCTTTCGAGGGATGCCGCTACCGCGGCTCGGTGAGGAATGCTTCGACGTCGGCGGCGAACTCGGTGTGGTGCTGGAAGAGGAACCCGTGGGCCGAGTCGGGATAGATCTTCACGGCCGCGTGCGGGATCAGCCCGGCGAGCAGTTGGGAGTAGTGCGGCAGGATCATCGGGTCGCTGTCGCCGTTGGCCACGAACACCGGCAGCTTGAGGCAGCCGAGCCGTTGGAGCATGCCGTGGTCGGGGATGCCCCAGGTGCAGACCGCGTCGTACTGCGCTTCCCGGGTGGCCCAGGAGGGGGGCGCGTCCCGGTCCGCGCTCCTGGCGAACATTCGCTGCAGGGCCTCTTGGCCGGCCTTCCTGCTCGCCGAGGAGGACGTGTAGAAGACGTCGAGGACCTCCTCGGCCCCGGTGTTCGGTGAGCCGATGGCGCCGATGACCTCCGGTGACCAGCCGTGCATCCCGGCCGCGCCCTGCGGCGCCGATGAGGCAAGGACCAGGCGCCGCACGATCCTCGGCCGGGTCAACGCGATCTGCTGGGCGACGAAGCTGCCGAGGGAGAATCCCAGGACGTCGACATGGTCCAGGCTCATGGCGGTCAGGAAGGCGACGGCGTCGTCGGCCATCTGCTCCACGGTGCCCGGCGTGCTGCCGCTGGAGCCGCCGACCCCGGTGTTGTCGAAGGCGATCACGCGTCTGGTCGTGGCGAGCGCGTCGACGAGTGCGGGATCCCAGTTGTCGAGGTTCCCGCGGAAGTGCTGGAGCAGCAGCAGCGGGACGTCTCGGGAGCTGTCGTCCGTGTCCCGGTAGGCGTAGTCGATGCCGTTCGCGGCGGTGACCGTCCTATTCGGCAGATCAACGTAGGAGTCCGCCTGCTGTCCCGCGCCGGTGCTGCTCTCGGTGGTACCGGTAGCCATGTGAACACTCCGATGGAATGTATTTTCGAACACTGATTCCGCAACGCGTATGGGGTCACTTTCACACCCGGCGGGTTTCCGGTCTCTCACCTGAACAGGTGAGGGAAGTGCCAGGGCCGGGCCACGCGGGCCGGGTCAGCGCCGCGGGTCGGTGTGGCGCTGCGCGAGCAGTCCGAGAGCCGCGACGGCGACGATCGCGACGCCGTGCCCAGGACGGTCGCCGGCAGGCCCGCGTAAGTGATCAGGAGGCCGGCGATGGTGGTGGGGATGCCGAAGCTCAGGCAGGCGACCATGTGGACGGCGGCGAACAATCCCGCCCTCTCGTGGGGGGCCGCGAGCGGGGCGATCGTACGGATGGCGCCGGAGAACGAGGCGCCGAAGCCGATGACGCCGCCCAGCCAGAGCAGGGCGAGTGCGCCGACCGCGACTCCGGCCGTGATCACCGCGGTACCCAGCAGCACGCTCGCGGTGCCCACTACGACGGTACGCCGAAGGCTCGGACGGCACAGGAAACAAACCTGCCGCGGCTGCGGCGGCGGGCTCGATGAAGGCCGTGCCCCGTTCAGCAGGCCGCTGTGCAGGTGGAGGATGTTCTCGATGATCGTCGGTGTGAGCCCCATGAACAGCCCGGCGAGCATCCAGGCGGCCATGTGGACGGGAATGCCGGCGGCGTATGCGCGCTGCCGTCGGTACGGAGATGCGGGGGATCAGCGAGCGGGCCGCTCCCGGCTTTCCGCCGGTGGTTCGGTGCTCCGGCGGCCACGTACAGCGCCGCGAAGGCAGCCGCGGAGCCGGCGAACGCGGCGTGAGAGGGGAGCAGGCGGCGGGGGCACGCGAGGCGGACGGGCGCCGCCAGGCCGGAGACGGGGTGGGGCTGTGCCTCAGTGATGGCCATCTCAGCATCTTCTAAAGCCAAGATCCGTGCCTTAATGGAGCGTAGACTCGAGAAGGGTTATTGCCAAGCTCTGTGCGTTAGCATGGGTGTGTGAGCGGAGAATCGTCCCCACGGCGTCGGACGGGCGGGCGTAGTGCGCTGGTGATGACCTCGATCCGGAAGGCGGTCGAGGAGCTGATCGCCGAGCAGGGCAGCGATGCCGTGACCATCCCGATGGTCGCGGAGCGGGCGGGAGTGAACCATTCGAGCATCTACCGCAGGTGGGGAGATGCTCGAACCATGATCAACGACCTGGCGACCTACCGGCTGGACCCGGAGCGCCCGCTCCCCGACACCGGGGATCTGTGCGCCGACATCACCGGCTGGGCGCAGGAGCTGGTGAGCCACTACGGCGTTCCGGTGAACGCGGCCCTGCTTCGGGGCGGGGCGGCTGCGGCCGGCGAGAGCGAGTCGGACTGCCTGCGCGACCGCCGGGCGGAAGCGGCCTCCTTCGCCGCGCGTTCCGGCGCCGACTTCAGCGGCGACGACGTCATCAACCGAGTCGTCGCCGCCATCATCTACCGGGTGATCTTCCTGCCGTGGACGCTGCCCGAAATGGACGTCCGCGCGCTGGTCGAGGACCTCTGCAACCGCGGAGGCTGACGACGTGCGAGGACGCGCCGTCCTCCCCGACACGATCAACGCCTTGCGGGTTCTTGATCGTTGCCCCCCGCAGGCGGGCGGGATCCACGCGAACGCAGATCGATACGGCCGAGCAGCGTGGGAGTGAGGAGTGATGCGCATGCAGCCCCAACCGTTGCGCGGCCGCAGCGAGCCGATGGAACGCGCCTTGGCAGTGATCCGCGCCGCGCACCGCCACGGCTCCGGTGGAGTGGTGCTGGTCAGCGGAACAGCGGGCATCGGAAAGAGTGCGCTCCTCGCGGAGGTGTCCCGCCAGGCCGAGCGGATGCAGGTCCAGTCGGCCCTGGGCGTCTGCGATCCGGTCGAACAGGTCAGCCCCGGGGCGCCGGTGATCACGGCGCTGCGGGCCGGCCGCGAGCCGCTGGTCACCGCCGAGCACTACGAGCGCGTCGTGGAGGCCGCCGACGAACCGCTGCTGCTGGTCGAGCGCATCGCCTCCGCCCTGGAGAGCCTCTCGGCGAGGAAGCCGGTCCTGATCGCCATCGACGACGTCCAGTGGGCCGACCGCGTCAGCAAGTTCGTCATCCGCACGCTTCTGACCCGCCTGCTCGGGCTCCCCGTGGTCTGGCTCCTGACCACGCGCGAGGACGACGCCGACGTCCTCGGCTCCGTGCACACCCGCCTTGAGCAAATCCGCCTCACACCCCTGACGAGCAGCGATCTGGCCGCCATCGCGCAGGACCGTCTCGGGCACCCGCCCGACGCACGCACCCGTCGGTTCCTCGACGCCTCGGCCGGCAACCCGCTGCTCGCCATCGACGTCCTGGACAACCTCGTGCGCGCGGCCACGCAGGGCAGGCCCGACACGGTGCCGGAGGAGTTCGGCGCGGCAATCGCCCGCCGGCTGGCCGACCTACCCGGCGCATCGCGCGCCCTCGTCGAGATGGTGTCGGTGGGCGGGCGCGCGCTGGCCGCGCAGGATGCGCTGCGGCTGGTGGCGGAGCACGTCGACTCAGGTCGCGGCCGGCCACTCGCGGCTGCCCTCGACTCCGGGCTGATCACCGTCACCGCGCAGACGGTGCTGCCCAGCCACGACCTGGTGCGCGAGGCGGTGCTCGCAGCCATGCCCGGCAGGAGGGTACGCAGCCTGCACCGCCGCCTCGCGGAACACCACCTGAACGCCGGGCAGGCCCTGCTGGCAGCGCCGCACGCCCGGGCGGCAGCGACCCGCGGAGACGCGGCCGGCGCGCTGATCCTGATCGCGGCGGCGGAGAGCCTGGCCACCGCCAGCCCCCAGGACGCGGGCGACCTGGCCGCGCTCGCTTTCCGCACCGTGCGCCCGGACCAGGACGAATGGCTCGGCCTCGGCCGGCGCTGCCTGTCCGTGCTGTGCCAGACCCAGCAGGCCCGGAAAGCCGTGGCGGTCGCCGATGCCATCCTGGCCCACGTGGACGACGCCGATCTGGTCGGCGCTGTCGAGAGCGACGCCGCACGAGCGCTCTGGCTCGACGGCAGGCTGGGCGAACTCCTGACACGCATCGAACCGGTACTTGCCGCAGACTCGGTCACCCCCGCAGTGGGCGCCCGCCTCACCGCCGCACGTGCCCTGGCCAACACCAGACTGACCGCCGGCGACAGCGCGGCGCGCGACGCCGCGGCCGCGCTCGACGCCGCCAAGGCGTGCCAGGACAAGGACGCCCTCGTCCTGGCCCTGCACGCCGTCGGCGAGGCCGCCCGCAACGAGGGCCGCCACCAGGAAGCCCTGAGCAGCTTCCGGGAACTGCGCGCGCTCATCGGACCCGTCCAGCTCGCCGAAGAAATCACCTCCCTGCAGTTCCTCGACCGCTACGACCACGCCCAACTCCTGCTCGACGAAGTGAGATCCGACAGCAGGCACAGCACCCGCACGATCCTGCCCGCGCTCCACTGCGCCCAGATGTGGCAGGACTTCAACCTCGGCCGCAGCGACGACGCCGAAGCCACAGCACGGACCCTGGTCGACCTCGGCCGACAACTCGGCAGCGGCGTGTACGCACTCGACGCGCTCATCGTGCAGATCTCCATCGAGCTGCTGCGCGGCAACACCCAAGGCGCAGCAGATCTCCTCAACCGCAGCAGCCAACTCGTCGACGCGGACGACGGCGTGCGCGACCCCGGTCTCACCGTGATGCGAGGCTGGCTCTCGGCAGGCCGGGGCGACGTCGCCAAGGCGATCGAAGTCGTCCAGCCGGTAGCCGCCGGAGCCGTCAGCTCCTGCAGCTACTGGCCGCTGTGGCCGTGCTGGATGGGCCTGTTCTTCGAGATCGGAACCGCCGGAGCGAACGGAGCCTTCGCCGAGATCGTGGTCCAGATCGCCGAACTCGCCGCGGCACGCAACCCGGGGGTCGCGAGCTTCGAGGGAGTCGCACTGAGCCTTCGAGGACGTGCGAAAGGCGACCTGGCCATGCTCGCCGAGAGCGCCGGAGTCCTCGCCCGCAGTCCCCGGCCGATCCTGCGCGCCTACGGGGCGGACGTCTACGGACGCGCGCTCCTGGCCGCCGGACAGCGCGACCATGCGCTCGACCTGCTCGACCGGGCCTGGGACGACTACCACCGGATGGACGCCAGGGTCTACCGCGACGCCGTCCAACGTGTCATGCGCGACGCCGGCGCCCGGCGCGCACACTGGCCGACGGCCGGCCACCGGCCCGAGACGGGCTGGGACTCCCTCACCGGCGCCGAGCGCCGGGTCGCGCGGCTGATCGCCGACGGCCACTCCAACCGCTCCGCCGCTGTCGAACTCAACGTGTCGGTCAACACCGTGGGCACCCACCTGCGCATGGTCTTCGGCAAGCTCGGTGTCCAGTCGCGCGTCCAGCTCGCCAACGCACTGCACCGGACCGAGCCCTTGGCGCCGTCGGACTGAGCCTGGCCGGGACGGAGCCTGACGAAGAGGGCCGAGCGTTGACGCGGCGCGCTTCGTCGGCAGTCGCCCCGGCCCTTGAACCTGTGGCTCCGCCCGAGGAGTCCGGACACCGCCGCACGCGCTGAAGCAGCCCCGGGCCGTTGCCACCCGCTATGGCGGTGAGGATGTTGCGGTCGCTCCGACTCGGCATCGCCGTCACTTTGGAAAGAGCTCACCGCGCGGTCCTGGGCAGCGCGACGAATCCCGACGGCATGGCCCGCCACAACGCGGGCAGGTTCCGCCACACGGCGGCTCCCGGTCCGGGAGTCCGGCGCCGATCATGGTCGAACGAGCCGCCGGGCTCAGCGCGAGGAGACGTCAATGCTGTCGGTACCGCCCCCGTTCGACCCCGAACTCGGCGTCGCCCTCGCGGCGGTCGGCCCGTCCACGCCGTCCGGGCCGAGCCTGGAGGACATCGCCGCCCTGCGCGCGGGACCGGAACTCGCGGTGCCCGCGTACGACCTCACCGACGGCGGCACCTTCGAGACCATGGACCTGACGGTTCCCGGGCCAGAGGGCGCTCCGGACGTCTCGCTGTTCGTCATCAGACCCCTCGCGCCCCCGAAGGACGGGCCGCGCCCGGTGATCTACCACTCCCACGGCGGCGGCATGGTCCTCGGCAGCAACCGGGCCGGGGTGGAGATCGTCCTGGAATGGGCGAGGGAGCTGGACGCGGTCGTGGTGTCGGTGGAGTACCGGCTGGCGCCCGAGCACCCGTACCCAGCCGGGGTGGAGGACGTCTACGCCGGTCTGCGGTGGACGGCGCGGCACGCCGGGGAGTTCGGCGGCGACCCGGAGCGGATCGTCGTCGCGGGCGCCAGCGCGGGAGGCGGCCTCACCGCGGCGCTCGCCCTGCTCGCCCGGGACCGCGAGGGGCCGCGGCCCCTCGGGCAGGTCCTGATGTATCCGATGCTCGACGACCGCAACGACACTCCGTCCGCCCACCAGATGGCGGGCATCGGCGCCTGGGACCGTACGGCCAACGCGACCGCCTGGACCGCCGTGCTGGGCGACGCCCGCGGTGGCCCGGACGTCTCCGCGTACGCCGCCCCGGCCCGGGCCTCGGATCTGTCCGGACTGCCCCCGGCCTTCCTCGACGTCGGCTCCGCGGAGACCTTCCGGGACGAGGTCGTCGACTACGCTTCGCGGATCTGGCAGGCCGGCGGAGTGGCCGAGCTGCATGTGTGGCCCGGCGGCTTCCACGGCTTCGACTCCTTCGCCCCGCACACCGCGCTCTCACGGACCGCCCGCGCCGCCCGCGTCACATGGCTGCGCAGGCTCCTCGCGCCCTGACAGAACACCGTGACACCGTGCGGTGACGAGCGGCGGAGTCCGCGTCCCGCGATCCTTCAGACGGGCAGCAGGCGGCCGATCAGCGCGCTGAGCTGCTGCGCGTTGCGGCATTCGTACATCTCCACGATCTCGGCGTAGGCGAGGGCCGCGGAGTCGCCCGTGCCCCACTGTGAGCGCGCTTCGGGGTTCAGCCAGTAGGCGCGGCGGGCCTGCCGGGTGAGCTGCCGGACGGCGGGCAGGTTCGGATCACTCATGTTCGTCCGTGCGTCGCCGAGCACGAAGACGGTCGTACGGGAGCCGACCGCGCCGCTGTACCGCTCGGCGAACTCGCCGAACGCGACGCCGTAGTCGCTGCTGCCGTGCCAGCCCGTCAGCGTCGCCTCCGCGCGGATCCGGGCGCTCAGCCCCTCGGGGTCGGCGGCGCCGTGCGCCAGCAGCCCGGTCACCTCGTCGACCCGGTTGACGAAGGCGAACACCCGCACCTTGCTGAACTGCTCGTGCAACGCCTGCACCAGCAGCATCGTGAAGTCCGAGAAGCCCGACACCGACCCCGACACATCGCACAGCAGCACCAGTTCGGGCCGCACGGGACGGCGCCTGCGCAGCACGGGGCGCATCGGCACCCCGCCCGTCGACAGCGATCCGCGCAGCGTCCGCCGCAGATCGATGCTGCCGCGACTGGCGCGGCGACGGCGCGCGGCGAGACGGGTGGCCAGTTTGCGGGCGAGTGGCTGGACGACCTTGCGCAGTTCGGCGAGCCGGTCCCGCCCGGCGAACAGGAAGTCGACGCGGTCGGCGGTCGGGGCCACCGCGCGCCGGGCGATCTGGTCACGGTCGCGCCGCTCGGCGATCCGGCGCCTCGCCTCCGTCGCGACCTGCCCGCGGAACACCTCGATGCGCCGCCGGATCTCGTCCTCCAGCAGCCGGTCGGTGAACCCCGCCCCGCCGCCCTCCGCCCGGACCGTGTCCCGCACCCGGGCCATCAGCGTCTGAGGTCGCAGCCGGTCGAGCGTCTGGTACGACGACCAGCCGTCCGTCGACGTCGTGCCCCCGTAGCCGCCGAAACCGTCGACCGCCTCCATGGCCAACTGCCCCATGAGGAATGCGTCGTTGGCCGCCAGGGCGGCCGCGAGACGGTCCCGTAGATCGTCCCGGTCCGCGGGTGCCACGCCGTCGGGTGCCCCGACGCCCCGCGGAAAGTACACGTCGAAGACGGGGTCGAACACGCGCCGCTGCCCCGGGTTGTGGAGCAGGGTGGCGGCCAGCCCCTCACGCAGCCGGTCACGGTCCGCGAAGCCCAGCGCCTCCAGCGCCTGAGCGGCGTCCACGGTCTCGCCGGTGCCGATCCGCACGCCGTGCGAGCGCAGCGCGCCGACCAGTCCCGTCAGCCGGTCCGCGACCCCGGCCGTCGGCACGGCGGCGTTCACACAGTGCCCAGGTCGAGCTTGGCCGCCGCCTTCAGTACGTCGTCCTGATGCTTGAGGATCACGCCGAGGGTGTCGCGTACGACGTTCTCGTCGAGGGTGTCGGCGCCCAGCGCGAGCAGCGTGCGGGCCCAGTCGATGGTCTCGGCGACGGACGGGACCTTCCGCAGGTCCATCTCCCGCAGCGCCCCGACGACCCGCACCACGGACTCGGCGAGCGCCTCGTCGAGTCCGGGCACCTTCAGCCGTACGATCCGGCGCTCCAACTCCTCGTCCGGGAAACCGATGTGGAGGAAGAGGCAGCGGCGGCGCAGGGCCTCGGACAGCTCGCGGCTCGCGTTCGAGGTGAGCACCACGAAGGGCCGGCTGGTCGCCGCGATCGTGCCCAGCTCGGGGACGGTGACCTGGAAGTCGCTGAGCACTTCGAGCAGCAGACCCTCCACCTCGACGTCGGCCTTGTCGGTCTCGTCGATCAGCAGGACCTTGGGGTCGTCGCCGCGGATGGCGGTCAGCAGCGGGCGCGCCAGCAGGAACTCCTCGCTGAAGATGTCCGTGCGCGTCTCGTCCCACGTCTCGTCACGGCCCGCGGTGATGCGCAGCAGCTGCTTGGCGTGGTTCCACTCGTACAGCGCCCGTGACTCGTCGACGCCTTCGTAGCACTGGAGGCGGACCAGTCGGGCCCCGGCGACCTGTGCGACGGCCTTGGCGAGTTCGGTCTTGCCCACTCCGGCGGGGCCCTCCACCAGGAGCGGCTTGCCCAGGCGGTCGGCCAGGAAGACCGTGGTGGCGACGGCGGGCGAGGCCAGATAGCCCGTGTCGGCGAGGCGTGCGGAGACGTCGTCGACGGATGTGAACAGCAACGGGGCCTCCAGCACGCGCGGACGAGGTCGGGCTCACTATCTAAGCGCTTGTTCACCCTCGCTGTCACGTGTGACGGCTCCCACGACAGAGGGCGGAAGGCCCCCGGCGGGTCCTCCCGTCTAGGAGACGCGCAGTACGATCTTGCCGCGCCGGTGTTCTCGTTCGAGGGCCGCGTAGGCCCCCGGGGCGCTCTCCAGCGGAACGATCCGGTCGACCTGCGGGACCAGCCGGCCCGCCTCGACGAGTGCTGTCAGCTCCTCCAGACCGGCGCGGTCCGGCTCGACCACGAAGAACACCCCGCGGGCGTCCACCCCGTCAGGCGGTGTCGGCGGCGCGACGATGCCGACCAGTACGCCGCCCGGGCGCAGCACCTGCCAGGAGCGGTCCAGAGTGTCCCCGCCGACGGTGTCGAAGACGACGTCCGCGTCCTTCACCTCGTCCTCGAAGCGCTGCCCGGCGTAGTCGATCACGCTCCGCGCGCCCAGGCCACGGACGAAGTCCGCGTCCCGGGCCGCGGCGGTGGCCGTCACCTCGGCCCCGAGCGCGGCCGCGACCTGCACCACGAAGGAGCCCACGCCACCCGCTCCGCCGTGCACCAGCACCCGCTGTCCCGGCGTGACACCGGCATGGGTGACGAGACCCTGCCATGCCGTGAGACCCGCGAGCGGCAGCGCGGCCGTGCGCTCGTGGTCGAGCGACCCCGGCTTCGCGGCGAGCACCGCCGCCGGAACGGTCACATACTCGGCCGCGGCCCCGTCCCGGGTGAAGGGAATCAGACCGTAGACCGCGTCACCGGGCCTGAAGTCCGCGACACCGTGGCCGATCTCGGCCACGACACCGGAGACCTCCTTGGACGGCACGATCGGCAGCCGCGGGTTGCCGTTGCCGTCGAAACTGTCGGTCCAGGTCGCGTCCCAATCCAGCTCTCCCGAGGTGACCGATGCCGCCCGCACCTCGATCAGGGCCTCTCCCGGACCGGGAACGGGCCTCGGCGCGATCTCGTGGACGAGCTGCTCCGGGCCGCCCCGCCCGTGGCCACGCACCGCGTGCATCGTGCCCCTCATCCGGTTCCTCCTCATCGGAACGGCACAGGGCCGCCGTCGAGTCGATCACGGTCGGGTCCTCCGGCTCGGCACGAACCGGCCGTTGTTCACGATAGATCCGGAACCGGCGGCTTTCCTGCCGGGCTCGTGCCCACCGCCGTCGCGTGAGCGAGTCCGGCGGCCTGCACGTGCGCGGCTCGGATAGTGGGCCCGCCGTCGCGGGAGCGGGTGGGGGTGGCGAGCCGCAGCGCGGCTCGGACGCTTCGAACCTCGTAGAAAGGAGTCGAAAGGAGTGGCATCGGGGTGGGCTCGTATGCCATCAAGGACTGAGGGACGTCGCGGCTCCGCCACCTCGCACCGTCCCTCCGGCCGACCGCGCGAAGGGGTCGGCCGACGGAGAGGTCTGGCCCGTCACCACGGGGGGAGCGACGGGCCAGACCCTCCGCCCACGGTGCCATGCGCGGCGCCTGTCGCGCAGCGCCTTGACGAAGTCCCGCGCGGCGTGGTCGGCGGGCTCCCTCCGCCGTGGCCCCGTGACCTGCCCGGTCCTCCCCGCCGGCCCCGGTGATCGCCTGCGAGAATGCGCGGTAGTGCCGATGTTCGACGCGGCGTGCCGCGAACGAAGAGCGCCGGTGTTCGACGCAGCGAGCCGCGAACGATGGAGGAGCCTGTGCCACTGCCCTCACGCCCCTTGCAGAAGCTGGGCTTCCTGACGATCGGGCTGTTCGACGAGAACGACCCCGGGCGCGGCCACGAGTCCACCCTCGGCATCATCGAGCTGGGTGAGCGGCTTGGCTTCGACAGCGCGTGGCTGCGTCATCGCCATCTCCAGTACGGCATCTCCTCGCCCGTCGCCGTCCTGGCCGCCGCCTCGCAGCGCACCCGCCGTATCGAGCTGGGGACGGCGGTCATCCCGGTGGGCTGGGAGAACCCGCTACGACTGGCCGAGGATCTGGCGACCGTCGACGTGCTGGCCGGCGGCCGGCTCAACCCGGGAGTCAGCGTCGGCCCGCCGCTGCACTACGAGCAGGTGAAGCACGCCCTCTATCCCGACACCGCCGAGACCGAGGACTTCGGTTACGCGCGCGTGGAACGGCTGTTGGACTTCGTGCGTGGCAAGCCCGCCACCGACTTCAGCGGGGTGGAGGGCTTCGAGGTCTTCTCGGACCGCGTGCAGCCGCACTCCCCCGGCCTGGGACGCCGTATGTGGTACGGCGGCGGCAGCCTGCGGTCGGCGCGGTGGGCGGGCGAGCACGGCATGAACTTCCTGACCAGCAGCGTCGTGAAGGCGGAGGAGTCGGAGGACTTCGCCACGGTCCAGCTCTCCCATGTACGGGCCTTCCGCGACCACCACCCCGACGGAGACCGAGCCCGTGTCTCGCAGGGGCTCGTCGTGATCCCCACCGACAGTGCCTCGCCCGCACAGCGCGCGAGGTACGAGGAGTACGCCCGGGCGCGGCTGCCCCGCACGACGACACCGCAGGGGCCCGCGCGCCTGATGTTCGCGCCGGACCTCGTCGGCAGCTCCGCCGACATCGCCGAACAGCTCTACGCCCACGCCGCGTTCCGGGAGGTCGACGAGGTGGCGTTCGCCCTTCCGTTCACCTTCGGCCACGAGGACTACGTCCAGATCCTCACCGACATCGCCACGAAGCTGGGGCCGGCGCTGGGGTGGCGCCCGGCCGCCTGAAGGCGTCCGGCGCGCGTGACCACAAAATCGATCCCCCCGGTATCCCCCGCGGTGATCAGTCCCTGAGGCGGTCGATCTGGCGGATCTTGTTGGTCGCGTCCAGGGCGGCGACCTTGTAGGACTCGGCGAGCGTCGGGTAGTTGAAGACGGCGTCGACCAGGTAGTCGACCGTTCCGCCGCAGCCCATGACGGACTGGCCGATGTGGATGAGTTCCGTCGCACCGGTACCGAAGCAGTGGACGCCGAGAAGTTTGCGGTCCTCGGGCGAGACCAGCAGCTTCAGCATGCCGTGCGAGTCCCCGATGATCTGTCCCCGGGCCAGTTCCCGGTAGCGGGATATGCCCACCTCGAACGGCACGCAGTCCTCGGTGAGTTGGTCCTCGGTCCGGCCGATGAAGCTGATCTCCGGGATGGTGTAGATGCCGATCGGCTGCAGGTCGTGCATCCGGTTCACCGGCTCTCCGCAGGCGTGGTACGCCGCCGTACGGCCCTGTTCCATCGAGGTGGCCGCGAGTGCCGGGAAGCCGATGACGTCACCGACGGCGTAGATGTGCGGCACCTCGGTGCGGTAGTACTCGTCGACCGTGATCCTGCCGCGCGGGTCGGCGGACAACCCCGCTTTGTCGAGGTCGAGTTCGTCTGTGAGTCCCTGTCGGCCCGCCGAGTACATGACCGCGTCGGCGGGGATCTTCTTGCCGCTCTCCAGGACCGTGAGCGTGCCCCGGGGGTGGCGCTCGACGGCGGCGACGGTCTCGCCGAACCGGAAGGTGACGGCAAGATCCCGCAGGTGGTACTTCAGCGACTCGATCACCTCGACGTCACAGAAGTCGAGCATCGCGGCGCGCTTCTCGACCACCGTGATCTTGGAGCCGAGGGCGGCGAACATGGAGGCGTACTCCATGCCGATCACCCCGGCGCCGACGATGACCATGGAGCGCGGCACCTGCTCCAGGTTCAGGACGTTGTCCGAGTCCATGATCGTCCGCCCGTCGAACTCGACGGTGCCGGGCCGCGCCGGACGCGTGCCCGTGGCGATGACGATGTGCTCGGCGCTCAACAGCCTTTCGTTGCCGTTCACTTCGACCAGGGCGACGGTGTGATCGTCCACGAAGCGGCCGGTGCCGGCGAACAGGGACACGTGGTTGCGGGAGAGCTGGTTGCGGATGACGTCGACCTCGCGGCTGACCACGTGCTCGGTGCGAGCGGTCAGATCGGCGACGGTGATGTCCTCCTTCAGCCGGTAGCTCTGGCCGTACAGATCCCGCTGGCTGAGGCCGCTGAGATACAGGACCGCCTCACGCAGAGTCTTGGAGGGGATGGTTCCGGTGTGGATGGAGACCCCGCCGACCATGTCGGGGCGGTCGATGACGGCGACCCGACGGCCGAGCTTGGCCGCGGCGATGGCGGCCTTCTGGCCGCCCGGGCCGGATCCGATGACGAGCATGTCGAAGTCGCGCACCTCCGGAGTCTGTCAGCACGAGGCCTCTCCCCGAAAGGGTGAACGGGCGATCAGTCGGCGAAGGACGGACCGCACGACGACGTGCCGAGCCGCCACCGACGCTCCGAGCGGGACTCCCGCGACTCTCGGGACTCCCCGTTCACGTGACCGCGCCATCATGGTTCCCGGAAGGCCGGAACCCGCCCCTTGGAGGCCCCTGTGCGGATGGACGCGTTGCCGTACCTCGATGAACACACGACCGTCGTCGCGGCGGGAACCGACGATCTCTGGCGGTGCCTGGGCGAGGTCCTCGACCGGTCCGGGGCACGGCCCGGCGCGACCGGCTACGCGAGACTGGTCGGCTGCGCCGACCGTGCCGCGTCAGGGCCTCGCCCGTTCGCGGAGGGCTCCACCATCCCGGGTTTTCGGGTGGCCGCCGCGGTCCCGGGCAGCGAACTCGTCCTCCGGGGCCGCCACCGCTTCTCGTCCTACGCCCTGATCTTCCGCATCGAAGAGGTCGGCCCGGACCGTTCGCGGCTGCGCGCCGAGAGCCGGGCCGCGTTTCCCGGCCCGGCGGGCGGCGTCTACCGTCGGCTCGTCGTGGGCACGGGCGGGCACGCGAAGGGCATGCGCCGGCTGCTCGCGTCCGTTCGCCGACGGGCCGAGGGCCAGGACGGTCCGACGGCCGCCTGAAGCGGGTAACCCCGGTGATCCGGCCGGCGCCCGTCCGATCGGCGGTGCCCGGAGGGAGCGGACGGCCTCAACGGCGGCCGGACGGGTGGCTGTTGGCGTTCCCGCGGGACCGAAGCGAAGGTCCGGGGAACGGAAAATCCGCGGCGGGAGAACTGCTGCCGGAATGATGCGCGGGCTGTCGCCCGGGTGGGCTACATTCGGGAATCCTCGGCATCGACGCCTCCGGGGGTGAGGCCACGTCGAGGAGAACTCCGGAGCGGCGAATGCACAAGTCCCACCTTCCTCCCTCGCCAACGGCACTCATGCAGGGGGGACTCGCCGACAGTCTCTACGAGACGGCGCACACCACCCCCGATCTGCCACAGCTCGCGCGCCGCCCCGAGGGTCGCTCGGGTGACTGGACGCAGGTGACGGCAGCCGAGCTGTGGGCCGAAGTGGTCGACGTGGCGCGGGGGCTCGTCAGGTCCGGCATCCGGCCCGGCGACCGCGTGGCCATCATGGCGCGCACCCGCTACGAGTGGACGTTGCTCAGCTATGCCCTGTGGTCGGTGGGCGCCGAGATCGTGCCGATCTACCCGACGTCGTCGCACGAGCAGGTCGCGTGGATCCTGAAGGACGCGCACTGCGTGGGCGTGGTGGTCGAGGACGAGCAGGGCGTCATGACGGTCGGCTCGGCGTGCGCCGCGCTCCCCTTCCTGCGCCATGTCTGGCAGCTGGACACCGGGGCGATCGCCAAGCTGGTGGAGCGCGGCCGCGCGATACCGGTGACCGCCGTCGACTCGCTGCGCCGCATCGTGCTCGCCGACTCCACCGCGGTCATCGCGTACACCTCCGGCACGACGGGACAGCCCAAGGGCTGCGCCCTGACGCACCGCGGCCTGGCGAGCCCCTGCGACACGCTGCTCGAAGGCTGGAGAGAGACGGCGGCGCCGCCGGGCGTACAGCCGGCCGTCCTCGCCTTCCTGCCCTTCTCCCACGCCTACGGGCTGATGATCCAAGGGCTCTGTCTGCGCGGCGGCATCCTGATGGGGCACGAGCCCGATCTGCGGGAGGACGCGCTGTCGGAGGCCATGCTCTCCTTCCGGCCGACCTATCTGTACGCCGTCCCCTCCGTGTTCGAGAGGATCTACAAGAACTTCGTACGGGCGTCCCAGCGGGCCGGTCGCGGCGCGTTGTTCGAGCGAGCCGTGCGCACGGCTCAGGACTTCGCCCTGGCCGAGGAACGCCAGCGGCTGGGCACGGGGGCGGGCCCCGGCTTCGATCTGCGGCTCCAGCACTCCCTGTACGAGAAGACGGTGTACAAGCGGCTGCGCGGCGCGCTCGGCGGGCGGGTGTGCGGCGCGGTGTCGGGCGGCTCCCCGCTGAATCGTGAACTCGCCCTGTTCTTCGCGGGAATCGGAATCTTCGTCCACGACGGATACGGGCTCACCGAGACCAGCGGAGGCATTACCGCGCAGCCGGTCGGCCGGGAGAAGTTCGGCACCGTCGGACGCCCGCTGCCGGGCACGGAGGTCCAGGTGTCCGACGACGGGGAGATCCTCGTGTGGGGACCCTCCGTGTTCCAGGGCTACATCAACGACACGGCGGCGACCTCGGCCTCGTTCCGCAACGGCTGGCTGGCGACCGGGGACCTCGGTCAGGTCGACTCCGAGGGATATCTGACCATCACCGGGCGCAAGAAGGACATCATCATCACCAGTGGGGGCAAGAGCGTGGCCCCCTCCGCTCTCGAGGAACGGCTGCGGGTCCACCCGCTCATCCATCAGGCGGCCGTCGTCGGCGACAACCGGCCCTGCGTGGGCGCCCTCATCACACTGGACCCCGAGTTCGTGACGCACTGGCGCGCGTCCCGGGCCAAGGGGGAGACACCCGCCCGGGACGCGCGTGAGGAGAACGAGCTGCGGGAGGAGGTCAGGCGCGCGGTCGCGGCGGCCAACACCACCGTGTCCCGCTCCGAGTCCATCCGGGTCTTCCGCGTCCTCCCCGAGCCGTTCGACCTGTCCAACGGACTGCTGACGCCCTCGCTGAAACTGCGCCGGGACGCGATCGCCCAGCGGTACGCGGCCGAGATCGAGGCGATGTATCAGACCTCGTCGCGGGTTCCTCGGGAGGCCGCGCTCGGCGAGCCGTCGATTCTGGACGACTCCTCGGACAACGTATTCCGGTGAGAGGGGCGGACGACGACGCGGCGCGGGACGTAGGTGCCTCCCAGGAGCGACCTCAGCGGCGTGACGCGGCTCCTGGTATCGGGCTGGTCGGTGGTGTGCATGCGTCCACCTTGCGCCGAGCCGGCCGGGGCGACCAGATCCCTCCCGTGAGCAGGACCACGGGTCCTGGTACCGGCTCCACCACGATCACCGGGAATAGTGCGGTCCTCGTTCGGCCTGACCCGGCGGAGCGGTCGTCGCTCAGCCGGACCCGTGGGCGGGCGAGGCGGGCGCCTGCGCGCTGGGCAGCCGCAGGGTGAAGACCGTACCGCTGCCGACTTCGCTCGCGACGGAGACGGTCCCGCCGTGGGCGGCGACGAGTTGCCGGACGATGGCGAGGCCCAGACCGCTGCCGCCGGTGCGGCGGCTGCGGGACTTCTCCGCCCGCCAGAACCGGTCGAAGACGCTGGGCAGATCCTCCGGATCGATGCCGCCGCCGGTGTCGGCCACCTCGAACACGACCTGACCGTCGCGGCCGTGGGCGGTGAGGGTGAGCGTGCCGCCGGCCGGGGTGTGGCGGATCGCGTTGGACACCAGATTGCCGAGCGCCTGCCGCATCCGTACGGGGTCCGCTGCCAGCCACGGAGTGCCGGCCACCTCGGTGACCAGGCGGATGTCCGCGGCCTCCGCCCCCACGCGGTGTGCCGCGGCGACCTGTTCGAGGAGTTCGTCGGCGCGCACGTCCTCGCGGTGCAGCCGCAGGGTGCCGGCGTCGGCCGCCGCGAGGTCCTGGAGGTCGTCGATGACACGCTGTAGGACCACGGCCTCCTCGTGCAGGGAGGACAGCAGTTCCGGGTCGGGTTCGACCAGGCCGTCGCGGGCCACTTCGAGCCAGCCGCGGATATTGGTGAGCGGGGTGCGCAGTTCGTGCGCGATGTCGCTGACCATCGCCTTGCGCTGCGCCTCCATGCGTTCGCGGCGCTCGGTCAGCTCGTTGAAGGCGAGCGCGAGGATACCGGTCTCGTCCTGGGTGGTCACGGGCACGCGCACATGGCGCTCCGGCGATTGCCGCGCGGCCTGGGTCAGCGCGCGCAGGGGGCGTACGAGCCGGCCGGCGACCAGCGCGGTAACGGCCACGGTGAGGGCGAGGACGAGTCCGGCGACACCGAACACCTTGGCCTTGTTGGCCGTGGACATGTCGAAACGCGGGACGGGCCTGTCTCCCGTGCCGAGGAAGAGTTCCGCGACCGGGGCGACGTAGGGCGCGAGTTGCCCGCGCCGGGCTTCGGCGACGCAGGCGGTCGTCGTACGGGCCCGGGCGCCGTGCTGGTCACCCGGCCTCTTCCCCATCAGGTAGGGGGCCGCGGTGGCCCCGCTCGTGGAATCGAGCGTCAGCGCCACAGGGTGGTCGAAGTGCACCTTGTGACGGTCGAGGCACGTCTCGGTGAGCGCCGACAGTGCGTCCAGGGCCTTCCGCTCGGTCGAGGTGGGGGTGTTGAGCCGCCCGTCGGCGCACTCGGTCGGCACATAGCCGGAGTCGAGCCTCCCGTCCAGGTCCGTCAGGACGGTACGGCCGCTCGGCATCCGCTCCGTGCGGGTCTGAACGCCGTTGCGCGCGAAGCACAGTTGGCGCACCGTGGCCAGCTTGGACACCCGCAGGCGCTCGGTCGCGGGCAGCCGGTACGGACCCACCGCGCGGGGATCGATGCCGGTGAGCTGGGCTCCGGGTTCCGTGTAGGTGTCGGTACGCAGCGGGTCGATCGTGGCCGCGGCCCGGGGCGGCAGCGAGGTCCCGCGGGCCGCGGAGTCCGCGAACGGGGTGCGGTCGCCGCCGGTCAGGGCGATGCGCCGGCCCGTCCTGTCCGAGATCGTGCGCAGGGTCCCGGCGACACCGGACCAGTCGGGATGGGTGGCCGCGTATCCGCTGAGCTGCGACAGGATGTCCATGTCCTCGGCGAGCACCTGGCCCTGTTCCTCCTGGATGGCCCGGGTGGTCGTCTGCACCGCGAGCCAGGCGGTCGCGGCCACGGAGCACAGGGCGATGAGCACGGAGGTGATCAGCAGCCGCACCAGCAGGCTCTTGCGCAGCGGCATGGCGCGGCTCACGCCCGGTCGCCCTTGAGCTTGTATCCGACGCCGAACACCGTCAGCAGGCGCGTCGGCCGCCGCGGATCCGCCTCGATCTTCTTGCGCAGGTTCATGATGTGCACGTCGATGGCCCGTTCGGTCGACGCCCGGTCGATGCCGCGGGTGCGGTGCAGCAACTGCCTTCGGGAGAAGACCCGTTCGGGCTCGGCTGCCATCGCGAGCAGGATCTCGTACTCGCCCGGGGTGCAGTCCACCGGCGAGCCGTCGCACAGGACCGTGTGCCGCTCCGGGTCCACGGCGATCCCCGCGGCCCGTACGACCGGATCGCCCCGCCGCTCGGTGGCCGACCGTCCGCTGCGCCTCAGCACCGTACGGATACGGGCCATCAGCTCACGCGGACTGTACGGCTTGGTCATGTAGTCGTCCGCGCCGAGCTCCAGGCCGAGCAGCACGTCGTCCTCGGTGGAGCGGGCGGTCAGCATCAGGACGGGGATGTCGTCCTCCTGCCGCAGCGCCCGGCACACCCCGAAGCCGTCGACGACCGGGAGCATCAGGTCCAGGACGACGAGGTCGGGCCGGTGCCGCCGGGCCTCGTCGAGGGCGGCCCCGCCGTCGTGGACCACGGTCGCCGTGTGTCCCTCGCTCAGCAGGGAACGGCGTATCAACTCCGCCTGCTTCTCGTCGTCCTCCGCGACCAGCACATATGCGCACACGCCACGGATGGTAGGCGCGGTGGACCACGAATCGGCCGGTGAGAGGGTTTTCCCACACCCTGACACCTTCCTCACATCCTCCGGGGACACTGCCGGTGGACTCGTGCCGGCCGGGCATCCCGGAACGGCGTTCAGCGGGCCAGCGAGGCCGCGTCCCCCATGACCACCACGGGATGCCGATCGGGGTCCAGGGCACGCATCAGGTCCTTCAGATCGCCCTCGCGCAGCCCGACGCAGCCGTGTGTGGGGCCTCCGTGGTCCACGTGCAGCCAGATGCCTCCGCCGCGGCCCGCGCCCAGGGGCCGGGTCCAGTCCAGGGGGGTGCTGCCGGGCCTGCGGTTGTAGTTGATGGCGACCACGTAGTCGAAGGAGCCGGTGAGCGGCTCGCCCTCGAAGCCCGTGCCGGGTGAGACGAAGGCGCCCGAGCGGTCGTACGGGAGCCGGGTGCCGGGGTCGGGCAACAGCCCGCCGGCGTCCGTCAGGGCGAAGACGCCGATGGGGGAACGCAGATCACCGGCCCGGTGGTGGTCGGTCCAGCCCTTGAGGGCGTTGTGCGCGGGCAGGCTCGGGCCCGCCTGCCAGCCGGCCTCCGTGCGCTCGTACAGCACCACGGTGGACAGCGGGGAGTTCCTGCCCCGGCCGGTCACCACGACGGCCTGACGGGTCCGCGACGGGACGGCGGACAAGGTCCTGGAGCCGAGCCCCGGCAGTCGCCGCGGTGCCACCGCGCGCGAGGCGGTCGGTGCGGGGGCCGGTGTCGCCACGTCCTGACGCGCCGAGGAGCCGCCGGCTCCGGGGCCGAGCGTCTGAGCCGTGCCGCCACCGCAGCCGACGAGCAGGAACGAGGCGGCGACGATCGCCGCCGGCACACGGTGTACAGGGTTGATCATGCGTCGACCCTGACCGACACATATGAGGAATTCGTCAGGTCGTCCACGGTTCGCCGAGTACCCAGGTCGCGCCGGATCACCGGTGCTTCGCCGGATCACCCGAATCCCACCGGTTCACCGGTGCTCGGGCGGATCAGCGCGCTCCGGCGGACCGGCGGCCGTCCCTCGGCTCGGTCGTGCCCCGTCGGCTCGGCCGCGATCCGTCACGTCCCCGTGATCCGTCTCGTCCCCCGCGATCCGTCACGTCCCCGTCATCCGTCTCGTCCCCTGTGATCCCCCACCTCACGCGTGCTCCACCGGTTCGTACGGGGCCACGGCGTCGCGCGAGTTCACCCAGCACAGCAGGGCCACCGAGACGACCGCCGCGAACGCGCACCACGTCGAGACGAACTCCAGTTCCCACAACGACCAGCAGATCGCCGCGCCCACCCCGATCAGGACACCGAGCAGCCACAGCCCGCGGTCGCCCGAGATCAGCAACGCGCCGACCGTGGCGAAGAGGTAGCCCGCGATGACCAGTTCGGGCTGGGCCAGGTCGATGACATAGCCCATGGTGTGGCCGCGGATCTCGGCGCGCACGGGACGGACGGCCAGGGCGTACGTGAGTGCCGCCGCCGTCGCGATGCCGGAGGCGAGCGGGAACAGCAGCCGGCGCCGGGCACGGCGCGGCGCCGCGCACAGCACACCGGCCGGCACCCACACCGCGAGGAGCGGCAGAGCGATCACGGCCCAGGCCACGGTGGCGGGACCCGTACCGCCACCGGCGTCCCAGACCAGGGATTCGATGATCTGGTGGGCGCCGAGCAGCAACGGCAGCGCGGCGAGCGGAAGATCCTCCTTCCGCCGCGCCCGGATCACACAGGCCACGCCGACAGCGGCGACAGCGGCACCGGCCGCCAGATCGGCCGTCGCACTCCAGCACATCGCGCCACCCTGAATCCGCCGTCACAAGATCTCGCCATCCGGAGCCCACGCTACGACGCCGCACGGACGCGCCCGGCATGGACACGGAAACCGTCCGGACACGGTTCCTCGCCATCGCCGGGACGACGGGGCACGCCCGCCACTCCCCTTCATGAAATTTCAACAAAGGTATCCGTACAGTCCGGTTCACCCCTGTGCCGCGCCCGCGAACAGTGGTTGGCTGGGCCCGGCCATGCCGTCCGACACGCAGGAGAGCTCCGCAACCATGAGCAACCCGTACACCTACGAATACAAGGTCGTCACCTTCCGTGAGTCGCTGATCGGCGACGCGCTGGACAGCGACAAGCTGGAGAAGGTCCTGAACAAGCACGCCGAGGACGGGTGGGCGCTCAAGGCGATCACGGCCGCCGACGTCAAGGGCCGCATAGGCCCCGGCGCCGTGGAGGGGCTGCTGCTCACCCTGGAACGCCCGCGCCGATAGCGGTCGTATGGTGCGCGCGGCGCCGAGGCGGGTGATGCTGTTACTGATGGGACAGCGGATCCGCAGGTGCCACCGATGCCGTCGGAGGCCTTCCGGCACGGAAGGCCTCTCACGGCTGAGCTGACGTCCGGGGCCCGAAAAAAGCCCCGCACCTCGCGCGACCGCTGCCGACCAGTCAGGACGGACGGCGATGAAGAGCGACGGAACACTCCACCCCGGTGTCGTCACCAGCCAGTCGGTGTTCGGCGCGCCGTGCTGGGTCAGCCTCACCACCCGCGATCTGCGGGCCGCCGAGAACTTCTACACCGCCGTTCTCGGCTGGCAATGGTCCTCGGGCGCCAGGATGGGCGACCAGTACCGGATCGCCCGTGTCGACAGGGTTCCGGTCGCCGGAGTCGCCGAAGTCGACTTCGTGGCGAGGACGGCGGTCTCCTGGACCCCGTTCTTCGCCGTGGCCTCCGCGGACGAGACGGTCTCCCGCAGCCAGGAACGCGGTGGTACGACCGCGGTGGGGCCGATCTCGCTGCCACCGGGCCGCGCAGCGCTGCTCGCGGACCGGGACGGCGCGGTCTTCGGCATCTGGGAGGGCGACCTGGTGTCCGGCTGGGAGCGGTGGCGCAACGCGGCCCCCTCGTTCATACGCCTGCACACGCGCGACGCCTTCGACGCGGCCATCTTCTACGGCGAGGTGCTGGGCTGGGCGTCCTCGGACCCCGACTCCTGCCAGGTCGACTACGAGGGGAACGAGGTCGTCCTGCGCAGCTTCGGCGACGTGGTGGCCCGAATCCACTCGGGCGCGGTGGGGGCCGCCCCCGACCCCACCGTCCGACCGCACTGGCAGATCCACTTCGCGGTCGACGACGTGGAGGCCTGTGTCCGCGCGGCGCGCGCCCACGGCGGCACCGCCCATCAGCAGGGGATCGGCTCGATGGAGGCCCTCCTCACCGACCCCGACGGAGCTCGCTTCACCGTGACCTCCCGGGCCGCCGGATGACACCACAAACACCGGCGCTCGCCCCCCGCGGCCAAATCGCCCGGCCCACGACGCGACGGATTACCCCGTTCGGGCTCCAATAGAGGATGACGGGATACCACCGGTACGACAGGCGCCGCCGACCCCCGCGGTCTCACGGCGACCCGATGGAGGTCCGCGATGCCCACTGCTCTCCGGCTCCTGCACGCTCTCTCCCCCGAACACCGCGAACGGCTGATGAGCGTGGCCCGCGAGGTCTCCTTTCCCGCGGACGGGCCGATCTTCGAGGAGGGGGGCACCGCCGACCGCTTCTGGGTGGTCCGCTCCGGAACGGTCTCCCTGTACCAGCGGGTCATCGCCGAGAGACGGATCACCGTCGCGCAGCTCGGGCCCGGCGACCTGCTCGGCTGGTCATGGCTGTTCCGCCCGCACACCTGGGACTTCGGTGCCGAGGCGTTCAGCCCGGTGCGCGCCTACGAGTTCGACGCCGGTGAGGTGCGGGCCCTGTTCGACCAGGATCCGACGCTGGAGCTGTCGCTGACCCGGACGATCGGCGCCATCCTGGCCCACCGGCTCGAAACGACCCGGGCGGCGCTGATCGAGCACTACGCACGCCGCGGGGGGAGCAGCTGAGCGCACACGGCGGAGGCCGCGCAGCCGGTCCTGCTCAGTGTCAGACCCGGCTGCGACAGTGATCTCTTATGAACGACACCCTCGATTCCCCGGACACCGCGGAAGCCCCGGACTCCTTCGCCCTCCTGCCCGGCGCGGTCCACTCGCCCGTGATCCTGCACGTGCCGCACTCCTCGCGCGAGGTTCCGGCGCCGGTCCGTGCCGGCATCCTCCTCGGCGACGCGGCGCTGGAGAGCGAGTTGGACCACATCACCGACGCGCACACCGCGGAGCTGGCCGCGGCCGTGGCCGAGGCGGCCGGGCTGCCGCCGTGGAGATTCGTCAACCGGCTGTCCCGGCTGGTCGTCGATCCCGAGCGTTTTCCGGACGAGCGGGAGGAGATGCTGGCCGTCGGGATGGGCGCGGTCTACACACGGACGACGCACCGGGCGCCGCTGCGGCCCGCGGGCGTCGATCCGCGGCCGCTGATCGAGCGCTACTTCCACCCCTACGCGCGGGCGATGACGGCCGCGGTCACCGACCGGCTGGCCGCGACCGGGCGGGCCGTCGTCATCGACGTCCACTCGTATCCGACGGCCCGGCTGCCGTACGAACTGCACGGTGACGGGCCGCGGCCGCCGATCTGCCTGGGGACCGACTCCTTCCATACACCGCCGGAGCTGGTCACGCTCGCGGAGAAGGCGTTCGCGGGACTCGGCGGGGTGGGCATCGACAGCCCGTTCGCGGGCGCCTACGTCCCTTTGCGGTACTACGAGCGGGAGCCGGGGGTCGGGGCGCTGATGGTGGAGATCCGGCGGGACACGTACATGAGGGAGCCGGGAGGACCGGTGGGCCCCGGTTTCTCGCGCCTTGTCACCGCCCTGACCACGCTCGTGGACGCCGTGACCGGGTAGCACCGGAGCGTCGACGGCGTGACCGGGTAGCCGCGGAGCATCGGGGGCGTGGGCGGGTGGCCGCGGAGCGCGGGACATCCTAGGGTCGGTGGTAAGCAAGCGCTCAGAAACGGTTCAGGGAGGGCACGAGACCATGCCGGTCGTCGACGCGTGGATGCAGCACCCCACTCTCCGTCACTCCAACCACGAGATGTTCGCGTCACTGCGCCGCTGGACCGGGATGAAGGAACTGGAGGAGGAGATGCCGGTCGACGTCACGCTGGCCGCGCTGGCGGCGGCCGACGTGGACACCGGCCTCTCCTCGGCCTGGTACGGACCTCAGGGCGCCCTGATCAGCAACGACGAGGTCGCCGGATTCGTCGCCCGGTCCGAGGGCCGGCTGCGCGGGGTCGCGGGCGTCGACCTCACGCGCCCCGTCGCGGCTGTACGGGAACTGCGGCGGGCCGTCCAGGAGTTGGGCTTCGTGGCCCTGAGGATCATTCCGTGGCTGTGGCAACTGCCGCCCACCGACCGGCTCTACTACCCGCTGTACACCGCCTGCGCCGAACTCGGCGTCCCCTTCTGCACCCAGGTCGGGCACACCGGACCGCTGCGTCCCTCCGAGACCGGCCGGCCCATCCCGTACATCGACCAGGTCGCGCTCGACTTCCCCGAACTGACCATCGTCTGCGGGCACATCGGCTACCCCTGGACCACGGAGATGATCGCGGTCGCCGACAAGCACGCGAACGTGTACATCGACACCAGTGCCTACACCGCCCGCCGCTATCCGCCGGAGCTGGTCGCGTATCTGCGCGGCCGGGGCAGGCGGAAGGTCCTCTTCGGCTCCAACTACCCCATGATCGAGCCGAGTCGGGCGCTGGAACACCTCGGTGAGCTGGGTCTGGACGAGGAGGCCACCGCGTTGTTCCTGTCGGGCAACGCCCGGCGCGTCTTCCGCCTTCCCGATCATTCGTAGATGCTGGAGCCGGAACAGCGTTCGACCTTGAGGTGAGGGCAGTCCGGCCATGGCTTTCCAGATCAGCGCCACCAACCCGGAGCATCCCGCGCTCCTGCTCGAACTGCCGTGGCAGCTGCCCCTGGAGAAGTGGCCCGAGCACCAACTGGTGCCGCTGCCGCGCGGCATCTCCCGGCACGTGGTGCGCTACGCGCGCGCCGGTGACGAGGTCGTGGCCGTCAAGGAACTCGCCGAGCGGCCCGCGGTCCGCGAGTACGGGCTGCTGCTCGGTCTGGACCGGCTCGGGATCCCCGCGGTCGACCCGCTCGCCGTGGTCACCGGCCGCACGGACGCGGCGGGAGAGCCGCTGGAGTCCGTGCTGATCACCCGGCATCTGGGCGGCTCTTTGCCGTACCGGTCGATGTTCGAGACGACCATGCGGCCCGCCACCATGCACCGGCTGATGGACGCGCTGGCCGTCCTGCTGGTGCGGCTGCACCTGGCCGGCTTCGCCTGGGGCGACTGCTCGCTGTCCAACACACTCTTCCGGCGGGACGCGGGCGCGTACGCCGCCTATCTGGTCGACGCCGAGACCGGTGAACTGCACCCGCGCCTCAGCACCGGGCAGCGGGAGTACGACCTCGATCTCGCCCGCGTGAACATCAGCGGCGAACTGCTGGACCTGGAGGCGGCCGGCGCCCTGCACCCCTCGGTGGACCCGATCGAGTTCGGCCAGGAGATCTGCGCGCGCTACCGGAGCCTGTGGGAGGAGCTGACCCGCACCTCCGTCTACCCCGCGGGCAAGTACCACTACATCGACCGCCGCATACGCCGCCTCAACGACCTCGGTTTCGACGTCGCCGAGATGCAGATCGCGAGCTCCTCCAACGGCGACACCGTCACCTTCGTGCCCAAGGTCGTCGACGCGGGCCACCACCAGCGCCAGCTGCTGCGGCTGACCGGCCTCGACACCGAGGAGAACCAGGCACGCCGGCTCCTGAACGACCTGGAGAGCTGGATGGCCACCCAGGACGACTACGCGCCCGGCGACGCTTCCCCGGGCTCCCGGCTCCGTCCGGACGGAGGGCATCCCCACGCCGCCCGGCCGGAGGTCCTCGCCCACCGCTGGGTGCGGGACGTGTTCCGGCCGACGGTCCGGGCGGTGCCGCCGGACCTGCGGGGCTCCATGGAGGCGGCCGAGCTCTACCACGAGCTGCTCGAACACCGCTGGTTCCTGTCCGAACGCGCCCAGCACGACATCGGCCTTGACACGGCCGTCGAGGACTACATCGCGAACATCCTCCCCAAGGTCCGCGACCCCCTGCCGGACCCCGCGCGGGAGCCGGGGCCGCCCCGCTCGTCCCCGGTTCCTGAGCAAAGGTGACCGATCGTACATACGATTGGCTCTGTACCTGCCGCGCGGCGCCGCTCGGAGTCCGCGTGGCCGGGACGCAACTGACCTGCTCGGGGTGGGAGAGGTATGACCCAGGCCGCCAGTCCGGCGCGGACCGTCATTCTGACCGTCGACGACGATCCCGGGGTGTCGCGCGCCGTCGCCCGGGACCTCAGGCGTCGGTACGGCGAGGCGCACCGGATCGTGCGCGCCGAATCCGGGGAGACCGCCCTCGACGCACTGCGCGAGCTGAAGTTGCGCGGTGACCAGGTGGCGGTGATCCTCGCCGACTACCGGATGCCGCAGATGAACGGGATCGAGTTCCTGGAACAGGCCCTCGATGTGTATCCGGGCGCGCGCCGGGTGCTGCTGACCGCGTACGCGGACACCAACGCGGCGATCGACGCGATCAACGTGATCGACCTCGACCACTATCTGCTCAAGCCCTGGGATCCGCCGGAGGAGAAGCTCTATCCGGTCGTCGACGATCTCCTGGAGGCGTGGCGGGCCAGCGACTACCGGCCCGTGGGGGCCTGCAAGGTCGTCGGGCACCGATGGTCGGCGCGTTCGTCGGGCGTGCGGGAGTTCCTGGCCCGCAACCAGGTTCCCTACCGCTGGTACTCGTCCGACACCGAGGAGGGACAGCGTCTGCTGAGCGCCGCCGGGCAGGACGGACAGCGGCTGCCGCTGGTGGTCACCCCGGACG
Organism: Streptomyces sp. NPDC002935; assembly: GCF_040611295.1. NCBI lineage: Bacteria > Bacillati > Actinomycetota > Actinomycetes > Kitasatosporales > Streptomycetaceae > Streptomyces > Streptomyces sp. NPDC002935. The sequence goes on along the minus strand of NZ_JBEXNW010000003.1, from coordinate 381,660 downwards.
GCACGCCGCTCGTCGAGCCCGATGACCCCGACATCGCGGCGCACGTCGGGCTCGCCACGACGCCCACCTCGGAGTTCTACGACCTCGTCGTCATCGGCGGCGGTCCCGCCGGGCTCGGGGCCGCCGTGTACGGCGCCTCCGAGGGCCTGCGTACGGTGCTCGTTGAACGGTCCGCGACCGGCGGCCAGGCGGGCCAGAGCTCCCGGATCGAGAACTATCTCGGCTTCCCCGACGGCGTCTCCGGGGGACAGCTCACCGAACGGGCGCGGCGGCAGGCGGCCAAGTTCGGCGCCGAGATCCTCACCGCGCGTGAGGTGACCGGACTGGAGGTGACCGGGGCCTCGCGCACGATCCGCTTCTCCGACGGCTCCGCGATCTCCGCGCACGCGGTGATCCTCGCGACCGGAGTGTCGTACCGCCAGCTCCAGGCGCCGGGTCTGGCCGAGCTGACGGGCTGCGGCGTCTTCTACGGCTCGGCGCTGACCGAGGCCGCCGCCTGCCAGGGCCACGACGTGTACATCGTGGGCGGCGCGAACTCGGCCGGCCAGGCGGCGATGTATCTGGCCCGGGGCGCCAAGTCCGTCACCATCCTGGTGCGCGGTTCCTCGCTGTCCGCCTCGATGTCGCACTACCTGATCGAGCAGATCTCCGACGCGCCGAACATCTCGGTGCGCACCGGCACGGTCGTGGACTCCGCGCACGGCGACGGCCATCTGGAACAGCTCACGCTGCGCGATGTGGAGAGCGGCCACACCGAACTCGTCGACGCGCAGTGGATCTTCCTGTTCATCGGCGCGGCCCCGCTCACCGACTGGCTGGAGGGCACGGTACTCCGGGACAGCCGCGGATTCATCGTGGCAGGCCCGGACATGACACCCGACGGGCACCCGCCCCGCGGCTGGGAGCTGGACCGGCCTCCGTACCACCTGGAAACCAATGTGCCCGGCGTGTTCGTGGCCGGGGACGCGCGCGCCGAGTCGGCGAAGCGGGTCGCGTCCGCGGTCGGAGAGGGAGCCATGGCCGTCATGCTCGTCCACCGTTATCTGGAGCAGTCGTGAGCGGGCGGCCGGTGCCGTGCGACGCGGCGGAACTCAGCACGCTCTTCCTGTTCGAGAAGCTCGACGACGACCAGTTGGACCGGCTGTGCCGGGAGGGCCGGACGGAGCAGTTCGACCCTGGGCCCGTCTACACCGAGGGCGATCCGGCCACCTGCTTCTACGTGCTCCTCGAAGGCACGCTCGTGATGTCGCGCAGGGTCGGCGCGGACGACGTGGAGATCAACCGGACCTCGCAGCGCGGGGTGTACGCGGGCGCGATGCAGGCGTATCTCAGCGATCCGGGCGACGCGCAGTACAAGGGGTCCGTGCGGGTCACCGAGCCGTCCCGGTTCTTCGTGCTGCCCGCGGCGACGTTCGCAGCCATTCTGCGGGACTGGTTCCCGATGGCCGTCCATCTGCTGGAGGGCATGTTCTTCGGCAGCCAGAACGCCCAGCGCACCGTCGGGCAGCGCGAGCGGCTGCTGGCGCTCGGCTCGCTGTCGGCGGGACTCACGCACGAGCTCAACAACCCCGCCGCGGCGGCCGTGCGGGCCACCTCCTCGCTGCGTGACCGGGTGGCGCACATGCGGCAGAAGCTGGGGATGATCGCCGCGGGACCGTACGCGCGCGACGCTCTGGAGACGCTGGTCGAGATCCAGGAGCGGACCGCCGAGCAGGTCGCCAAGGCCACCCCGCTGAGCCCGCTGGAGGCCTCCGACCGGGAGGACGCGCTGGCCGACTGGCTCGACGACCACGACATCGCGGGCGGCTGGCAGCTCGCCCCGACGTTCGTGCAGGCGGGTCTCGACACGGACTGGCTGGACCAGGTCGCGGCGGCCGTGGACGGGCCGACCCTCGAAGGCGCGGTCCGGTGGCTGAACTACACGGTCGAGACCGAGCTGCTGATGAACGAGATCGAGGACTCCACCACCCGTATCTCGCATCTCGTGGACGCGGCCAAGCAGTACTCGCAGATGGACCGCGCGCCCTACCAGGTCGCCGACGTGCACGACCTGCTCGACAGCACCCTGATGATGCTCGCCGGCAAGATGGGCGCCGGCATCAAGGTCGTCAAGGAGTACGACCGTGCGCTGCCCCGGATCCCCGCCTATCCGGGCGAGCTGAACCAGGTGTGGACGAACCTCATCGACAACGCCGCCTCCGCGATGGCCGGCGAGGGGACGCTGACGGTGCGGACCGCGCCCGACGGCGACCATGTGCTCGTCGAGTTCCGCGACACGGGTCCCGGAGTGCCCGAGGAGATCCGCGACCGGATCTTCGACCCGTTCTTCACCACCAAGCCGGTGGGCGAGGGCACCGGTCTCGGCCTGGACATCTCCTGGCGGATCGTCGTCAACAAGCATCACGGAAGCCTGCAGGTGCAGTCCGTGCCCGGCGACACCCGCTTCCAGGTGCGCCTGCCCCTGACCGTCACGGAAACCTCCGAGGAGCCGACATGACCACGCCGAACGGTATCGACCCCTCCGTCCCGCCGAGCGGCACCGGCTGCACCGAGTGCGACGCCGCCGGCGGATGGTGGCTCCACCTGCGGCGCTGCGCTCAATGCGGGCACATCGGATGCTGCGACGACTCCCCGGCCAAGCACGCCACCGCCCACGCGCGGAGCACTGGGCACCCGGTCATCCAGAGTTTCGAACCGGGCGAGAACTGGTTCTGGGACTACGACACCTCGGAGCTGTACGAGTCGGGTCCCGACCTCGCTCCCCCGGTGAGCCATCCGCTCGACCAGCCCACACCCGGCCCCGCGGGGCGCGTCCCGGCGAACTGGGCCGAGACGCTGCGCTGAGGCCCGAGCCCCGGCGCAGGCCCCGGCCCCCGCCGCGGGCTCAGAGCACCGAGTTGCCGTACATCTCGCCGAGCGGTTCGGCGAGCAGTTCGACGCGGGCGCCGTCGGGGTCGCGGAAGTAGAGCGAGGTACCGCTCTCCTCCAGGTACTCGACCCCGGCGGCGTCGAGTCGCTCGCGAAGACCGCCCCAGGTGACGGGGTCGACGGAGATGGCGAGGTGGTGCAGTCCTCCCAGCACCTCCGCGTAGGGGCCGAGGTCGAGGCCGGGGAAGTCGAAGAACGCGAGCAGGTTGCCGTTGCCCAGATCGAAGAAGAAGTGGGTCGAGCCCTTGTAGTCCCGGTTCTCGATCATCTCGGTCAGGGGGAAGCCCAGAACGCCCTGGTAGAACCGTACGGTCCGCTCCACGTCCGAGGAGAGCAGGGCCACGTGGTGCACCCCGCGGGCCGTACTCGCCGGCCTCTCCGACACCAGATGGGCGTCCCGGATCCGCAGACGCTCCGCTTCGATCGCTGCCAGGTCCACCGCACCCATAGGAAGCTCCTCACCCAGAGACGTAGCGACGCACTCAGTACCGAATACAACCACTTCACGCCATACAACCACTTCACGTCGGCCGCTCCTCCTGTTCCGCCGACGTGCGCGAGCGTCGTCGGGGTGCGGATCCGCCCGCATCCGCCCGTCCGGATGCGACTTGCGGCGCGAGGGACGATCCTGGATACATGTCCGGACGGGCTCCTTTGGTTGTGCATCCGGCCCTGGGTACCAGTGGCCGCGAGGTGACCGCGCGGGGCGAGAACCTCGGCGTGGCGTTCTCGGACGAGGATCTCCTGGAGTTCCTCGGCCGGGCCGGTCTGCCGGACGCGGAGGATCTGCTGGACGATCCGGCATGGGTGAAGTGGCGCGGAGGCCAGGCGCACTTCTACGGGACCGGATAGCGGACCGGTATCGGTCGCGAGAACCGGGTCGGCGCGTTGCTCCGAACGGGGGGCGCGTTCACTCGACCCGGTGGGCGGTCGCGGGGGCGCGTTCCACCGGTGCGTACCCACACGTTCCTCCGGTATGGACAGCACTCACCAAGCGTTGCGACTCGTTCCCGCCGACGCGGGTGCGGGTGCTTCCACCCGCACGAGCGCGGGCACGGTCATGGGCACGGGTACCGGCCGGCCCTACGCCGAACCGGTCGGCCGTCATGGCGGCCACATCGGTCGTCGTGGCGGCCATCCGCCGATCTACGCCCAGCTCGTCGCGGAGTGGCGGGCCAAGGGCCGTCTGGTCCCCGAGCCCCGCGAAGTGCTGTGGGCCACCTTCGCGGTACCCGTTCCGGAGAAGCCGGAGAAGCCGGAGAAGGAGGACGACGGGCCCGTTCCCGCGATTCCCGTGCCCCGCGGCCTGCCCGGCTGGTGAGTTCTACCCCTCGGCCGAGGGCGCCAGAACGGCGAGTGTGCCGTTGGCCTGGCGCAGCGCCACTTCCAGGGAGAGGGCGGGGTGCAGGGCACCCGTCCCGTCCGGCGGAATGATCCACTCCAGCGGTCCCGCAGAGCGGTACGGCGGCGGTACGGCGATCCATGAGCCCTTGCCGAGGTGGCGCAGCCCCGATCCCACCCACCGGCTGGCCGGGTCGGGGGCCAGGAAGAAGCCGACGCGGCGGGCCGCGCAGTCGACCAGGGTGGGCCCCGGTACCTGAATCGGGTCGGCCCACAGGATGTCCAGGGCGAGCAGGCCGAGTTGCTCGGGCACGCTCAGCACGTCCCAGTAGCGCCCTGCTTCCAGGAGCACGCCGCCGCTCCCCTGATCCCACTGCCGTTTGCACGCCCTCGGATTTCTTGCGGCCGCCGCGAGCCACTCCACACTCTGCATCCACATCGCGTTCGTCATGGATCACCCCGGGATATTCCCTTCCGCTCCGCAGGCGCGGAAGGAGGCACGGCCGGGGCCATCGTTGCCCATCAGGTCCTCGGCATACGCATGTTGATAGATATCTCTACGTGACGGAAGGGGTGGCGCGGTGTGGCGTTTCCCGATGGCCGGTTGACGACGGCTGCGACGGTACGCGGAGGGATCCCAGGGAGCGGGCGTGGAGCGGGGTCGTGTGCCAGCGGGCGGTGAAAGTGCGCTCGGGAAGGGAACAGGTCACCGTCATGCGGTGCGGGGTCTCCAGGAACAGCACGTCGACACGGAGCGTGCCCGAGTCGGTCCAGCCCCCGCTCACCGCCGTGGGCGTCGGGCCGGGATCGACGGTCCAGCCGGTTCCGCCGAGCCGCAGGTCGAGTCGCCGGTCGCCCTCGACCAGGGTGACGCGCCGGCCCTTGTCGCCCTCGGCGACGACCACGCCCGTCAGCGACCGCTGGTCCGCGCAGACGCCTCCCTCGGGTACGAACACCGCGTCCGACCAGGCGTCGCCGGGCTCCGGGGGCTCGGACCGTGCCTCGACCGGTGGCAGGGCCAGCCGGGCGAGCCGTCGGCGCAGCGCGTCGTCGCCCTGGCCCCCGCCCGGCAGTGGTGCCGTACCGAAGGCGGGCAGCAGATGCCGCCACATCAGGTCCAGCAGATCCTGCATCCGGTCGGTCGCCGCGGTGGTGGCGATCACCGCGTCGTGCTCGGGCAGCACGACGCAGTACTGCCCGTACGCCCCGTCGCCGCGGTATCCGTGCCGCGCCCGCCAGAACTGGAGTCCGTAGCCCTGCTGCCAGTCCGACCGGGCCCCCTCGGGGGTCCCGTCCGCGGTGGCGATGTGCGTGCGGGTCGCCTCCGTGATCCATGAGGCCGGCAGGACCCGCTGTCCTTCCCACACGCCTTCGCGCAGGTAGAGCTGGCCGAGCCGGGCGATCGCGTCGGTCGCGGCGTGCAGCCCGCTGAAGCCGATCTCCCGGCCGGCCCGGTTCCGCGTCCAGGCGGTCTCCCCGATACCCAGGGGGTCGAACAGCCGGGGCCGCAGATACGCGGTCAGCGACAGACCGGTCACCCGCTGGACGATCGTGGCGAGCGTGTAGGTGGCGGACTGGTTGTACGCGAACACGGTGCCGGGGTCGCGGTCCGGCGGGATCAGCAGAAAGCCGCGTACGGCCTCTTCCCGGTCGAGCCGGACCGCGTCGGCGTAGGTCTCGGCCAGATGGCCGCTGGCCATGGCCGCGACATGGCGGACGAGCATGGCGCGGCTGCGCGGATCGGTGATGTCGGCCTCGAACTCGGGGAAGTACGAGATCACCGGGTCGTCCAGGTCCAACAGACCCTCGGCCACGGCGAATCCGGCCGCCGTGGAGGTGAAGCTCTTGCTGAGCGAGTAGAGCAGCTGAAGGCGCTCGGGCGTGTACGGCGCCCACCAGCCGGAGGCGACGAGGTGCCCGTGGCGCAGGATCATCAGGCTGTGCGGTTCGATGTCCGGGTCGGCCTCGACGGCGTCGAGGAACGCGGTGATGCCCGAGGCGTCGACTCCCTGCTCGGCGGGCGTGCTGACGGACAGCGGACGGGCGGTCATACGGGGGGCCTCCGGGTGGCTCGGGCGGTGAGCGGCGGCTGGACACGGTGACCCGCGGGGCACTGTGTGCATGCGGCATCTTTCCCGGGCGCCCCCCCTCTGTCCATGCCCCGGCGGCGGCAACGGCCCTTCGCACACCTGTACATCGGCAAAGGAACTGTCCGGTGAATCAGTGGGGAACACGGGCCTGAACTGTTCGTACGGGTGCGCGACGGCGGTGCGCCCGAGTAAAAAACAGGCATCTCGAACCGTCTCCCGTTGAACACTCTTCGTCACGCCCTGCGTACTTCCGGGAAAGGAAGAGTGCCCGGTACGCGACGAGGGATGACGATGGTGAAGGCGCAAGACTCCGCGGGCGACCTGATCGCCGGGAGATACCGGCTGCTCGAAGTCGTCCTGCGGGAAGAGGGCCGGGCCTGCTGGCACGGCGAGGACACCGCCTTCGGGCGGCCGGTCGTCCTGACGTGGTCACGCGTCGCGGAGCACCGGCGCGAGGGGGCGCGGGAGCCCGCCGCCGACCGGATCCTGCGCACGGCCGCGATCCTCGGTCCGGCCTGTCCCGGTCAGGTGGCCGCGGTTCTCGACGTGGTCGAGGAGCCCGGCTTCGTGTGGACCGTCACGGAGCGGCCCCCGGGCGCCCCGCTGACCGAGCTCCTCGGGCGCGGCCCCGTCGACTACGTGCTGGCGGCCCGCATCGGACTCGGCGTGCTCGACGTCCTCACCGCCGCCCAGCACGAGGGAGTCCACCACGGCGAACTCGGCCCGAGCCAGGTGTGGGCCGACGAGCACGGCGCGGTCACGGTGACCGGGTTCGGCATCACGGCGGCCGCCGACGCGACGCGCGTCACCTCTCCCTCGTACGCCTCCCCCGAACAGGCCCGTGGCGAGGGCGGCGCACCCGCGGCGGACCTCTGGGCGCTGGGCGCGATGATGTACGCGCTCGTCGAGGGCCGGCCTGCCGTCCAGGACCGGGGGCAGATGGACGCCACGCTCCGGGCGGTGGACCGGCTGCCGGTCAGGCCCCCGGTCAGCGCCGGCCCCCTCGCACCCGCCGTTCAGGGCCTGTTGCGCTGGAACCCCGTGGAGCGGGTGCCCGAAGCCGTCGTGCGCGAGGCGTTGACGCGCATCCTCCGGCAGAACTTCGACGAGACCACGCCACCGGAGCCGCTGCCCGGGTTCCCCGACCCCGGCGGGGACTTCCGCGACGGGGGCACGGACGAAGGACGTACGGGGCACGCCAGGGGAGGCCGGCTCGCCCGCCGGCCGGTCCTGCTGGGCGGGGCGCTCGGCGTCACGGTCGTCGCCGTCGCGGTGCTCGCCGCGGTGGGCGGACTGCAGGGCGGGGACAACACGTCTGCGTCCGGCTCCGCGCCGTCGCGGGCGGCCTCCCCCACACCGTCCGGGGCCCCCACCGCGCCCGGCGGCGGGACGCCCACGGCGTCCTCCGCTCCGTCAGCTTCGCCCTCCCCCTCCCCCTCTCCCACCGCCGGCTCGACCGTGCCGGCCGGCTTCTCTCTCTACCGGGCGCCCCAGGGCTTCGCCGTCGCGCTCCCACGGGCCTGGAAACCCCTGGAGACGCAGTCCTCCGACGACCTCGCCTACCGGGTGACCTTCGGCGCGAGCGGTGATCCGCGCACGCTGGCCGTCACCTACAGCACCCAGCTGGGTGCGGACCCCGTAGCCGTCTGGAGCGCCCTGGAACCGTCCCTGCGTGCCGTCTCCACCGGCTACGAACGGCTGGGCGACATCCAGCCGGTGACCTACCGCGGCAGGAAGGGCGCCGACATGGAGTGGTACTCCGTGTCCCAGGGAGAACAGGTGCGCACGTTCGGCCGCGGCTTCCTCATCGGAGACCACCGGGGTTTCTCCCTGCGCTGGACGACCCCGGCCGACGACTGGGACACCACCGCCAACCAGAAGGCGTTGAGCGTCTTCCTCAAGTCCTTCCAGCCGACCGCGAAGTGATCGACCGTCACTGTGTACGCATGTCAATGCCCTTCTGCGATACGGAAGTCAGGTCTTCGCTGCGCCAGCCACAGAGCGACCTCCTCGGCGATCGGCTGCCCAGTCTCCAGCTCGACGAAGCCGAACTGGCCTCCCTGGTTGCACTCCAGGAACCACCAGATGCCCTCCGCGTCCTCGGCGAAGTCGAAGGCGGCGTAGGCGAGTCCGGTGAAGGCGAGGTAGTCGTGGACCGAACGGGCGATGCGATCGGGCACCGGCGTGGGCTCCCAGCCGTTCCCCGCCTCGCCGAACCGGCCGTCGACCTGACCGGGCTCGGCGGCCTTGCGGGCGGCGAACAGACGGGTGCCGATGCCGGTGAGCCGGATGTCGGCACGCTTGGGAATGTAGCGCTGGAGCAACGCGGGGCCGGCCGCCACACCGGAGAAGTCCGCGTCGGGTCCGACCAGCGTGGTGGGCAGGGCCGCCGGAGGTTCGCCGGGCGGCGGCCCCGATGCCGATTTCACCACCACGTCCCCGTACTCCTGGACGAACTGCTGGGCCACCCGGGGAGCCGTCGTGATCACGGTGGGCGGCACCGCGAATCCGCTGCTGTGGGCCACCCGTAGCTGCCAGGGTTTGTGCCGGGCCTGCTCGGCCCGGCGCGGGTGGTTCATCCAGCGGGTCGAGGCGGAGTAGAGCATGCCGAACAGGGCCTGTCTGGTCTCGGCGGTGAGCCATGCCGAGGGTTCGGCGGCATGGGCCGCCGGCTCGCCCGGCCTGCGCACCCACACGGAGCGCAGGCCGCCCATGCTGAGCACATGGCCGTTGACCGACAGATAGCCGTCGAAGTCACCGTGGGCGTAGTCGGCGGACAGCACCGCCTTGCCGGGCAGGTCGGCGGGATCGAGGCGCACCATGGGCACGCCCCGCTCATGCAGTTTGGCCACCACCATGTCGGCGGTGACGTCCTGTTCGGCCGTGAGTATGAGAACCGTCATGCGCGCGGCATCCGTCAGTCGTCGAAGTGCGTCTGGGAACCGGCCGTCGATGTCGTGGTGCCGGTCGCCATCAGCAACGCGCGATCACTGACGGCCGGGCGGCCGTCGGGCAGCACGTTCAGTTGCAGGGACACGTCGAAGTGGTACGGGGGTACTGCGGCCGACTGCCCTGAGGGCTGGGCGTAGTTGAGAGTGAACGGTCGCACGAAAGATCCTCCCGCGGTCGCGCGATGGTCGATACCCAGCCGTACGTGACACGGCCGTAAGGAATTCATCACTTTCTGCCACATCGGGGTGAAGGTCATCACATCGCGTCGTTTCTGGCTTACACATTTCGGATTTACTGGGGTGTCCGCTTGGTTCCGGTCCATGCGTGGCTGCTTGATTCCACGCAAACCTTAGGCCAATGCTTCATCCTCCGTGACATCAACGCCCCGCCATCCCAGGAGAGTTCCCGTTGACCGCAGCCATCGCCTCGTCCGAAGAATCCGCCGCGCGCGCCGGCGCGCCGAACCCCGTCGAGCGCGACGCCCATGACTTCGGCGCCTACGCGCGCAACGGCGGCTGGGCCTTCGCGCTGAAGGTGGCGCGCAGTGTCCGTCCCGGCGGGCAGTCGGCCGACGACACGCCGAAGGTGTCCGCGAAGGAGTTCGCGGAACTCGCCGGATGCTCGCCCGAGCGCGTCATGCGCTACTACAAGGCCTGGGACAGGGCCGCCGACGACGGCGTGGTCCCCCACTTCGAGACCCTGGTCCCCGGCGAGGACATCGAGCTGCCGGACGCCGAGGTCTGGCAGTCCTATTACGTCTCCCGCTCCAGCGCCGCCTCGGAGCGCGGCACCGCCATCGCCGAGGCGGCGGAGGCCGAGGGCATCCGTCCCACGAAGGCCCTGGAGGTGGCCGAGAACCCCACCGCGCTGCGGGCCGCGATCCTCGCCGACCCCTCCACGGCCAAGGCGGCGCGGGCCGCGCTCCTTGACCGGGTGAAGGAAGACCCGGCGCTCCAGACCGAGTTGGCCCGCGACATCTCCCGCACGGACGAGTTGAAGAAGGCGGTCGCCACCGAGAACCGGGCGGCCGACCGCATCGGCTATGTTCGCCAGATCGCGGAGAAGGGCCAGATCAGGACACCGGCCGGGCAGACCCTGGACGCTCCGGCCGAGCTGCGCTCCGAGGCCGAGCGGCATCTCTCCCTCCTCGACGAGCTCGACGAGGGCGAGGACGCGGGCGAGTGGGCCACGGAGGCGTACGACACCATGAAGAGCCTCGTCGTCGAGACGGTGGAGGCCGACCCCGAACTGCGCGTCCAGGAACGCCGGACGAAGTTCTACAGCAGCCTGCAGAAGGCGACGAAGGTGTTCGAGGAACTGACCTTCGACGACGCCGACGACATCTACGAGGACGACATGGTGCAGCGCCTGGAGGAGCTCCAGCAGGCGATCGGCACCGCCATCGCGGCGCTGCGCGGGGCGGCCGGCCGGGAGTGAGCGGGCCGTACGGCCGTGCGGGAACAGGCGTTCCCGCACAGCCGCGCGGTCACTGCGGCAGGTCCTCCGGGTCGGTGGCCCACTGCGTGTTGGGCTGCTCTGCGAGCTCGAAGCTCACCGAGCCGCCCTCGGTCGCGAGCTCGGCGCCGGTCCAGGAGCGTTGCGTGGGGCGCCCGTTGACCCGTACGGCGTCGATGTACGGGTGTGCGGCATCGGCGTCGGGCGCGCTGATGACGATGCCCCTGCCGCCCGGACGGTGGAGCACCGCGTGCGGGAAGACCGGGGTGCCGAGGAGCATCGTCGCGGTGCCCGGGGTCTGCGGATAGAGGCCGAGGGCCGAGAAGACGTACCAGGCCGACATGGTCCCGAGGTCGTCGTTGCCCGGCAGGCCCGAGGGGCCGGTGCCGTACACGGTGTCGAGGATCTGCCGGACGGTCGCCTGCGTCTTCCAGGGCTGCGCGAGCCCGTTGTAGAGCCAGGGCGCGTGGATGCCGGGCTCATTGGTGGGGTCGTAGCGCAGGGCGTCCCCACCGCGAACGGACCAGGAGCCGTCGGCCTTGTGGAAGAAGCCGTCGAGCCGTGCTGCGGCCGTCTCCCGGCCTCCCATGGCGGCGGCCAGCCCCTGGACGTCCTGCGGGACCATCCAGGTGTACGTGGCGCTGGTGCCCTGCGCGAAGCCACGGTCGCTGCCAGGGCTGAACGGGGACACCCAGGACCCGTCGAGGTTGCGGGCCTGGATGTAGCCCGCGCCGGCCGTGGCGGCGGGGTTGAAAACATTGCGCCAGTAGGTGACCCGCTCGGTGAAGACGGCCGCCTCCTGGTCGCGGCCCAGCAGCCGCGCCCACTGCCCGAGCGCCGAGTCGGCGACCGCGTCCTCCAGCGTCTCGGCGGCGCCGCCCCAGCAGTGGCACACGTCCTGCGCCGCATAATGTGACGTCAGATACTGCGCCAGGTTGGGCCGTTGGCCCATGCACTGCCCCGGGCAGCCGGCGTCCAGCAGTCCTTCGGGGCGCGGCACGGTGGCCTGCCGTACGAGGGAGTCGAACGCTCCCTCGTAGTCGAAGTTGCGCACGCCCATGGCGTAGAACGTGGCCAGGGTCGCCGCCGAGGGGTCGCCCGTCATCACGTGGGTGGCGCCGCTGATGTGCACCCAGCGGTCCCATACCCCGTCGTTCTGCTGCGCGAAGTTGTAGAGGGACTGCGCGAAGTCGCCCGCGATCCGTGGCTTCAGCAGGGCGAGGAGCTGTATCTGGGCGCGGTACTGGTCCCAGCCCGAGAAGTTGCTGTACTGCGCGCGCTGGCCGCGGGCGAGACGGTGGACCGCGCCGTCCATGCCGTAGTAGCGGCCGTCGGCGTCGCTGATCAGGTTCGGTTGCATGAGCGCGTGGTAGAGCGCCGTGTAGAAGGTGGTGCGCCGCTCGGTGCCGCCGCCGTCGACGCGGACCGTGCTCAACTCACGGTTCCAGGCCCGGTCGCCCGCGTCGGCCACGGCCGCGACGCTCGCGCGCGGGGCGATCTCCCGGCGCAGGTTGGCCTCGGCACCGCCGAGACTGACGTACGAGATACCGATCCGCATGTGGACATCGTTGTCAGCACGCGTGTCGAAGCCGACGTACCCGCCGGAGCCGCGGCCCGCGCGGTCCGCCCCGGTGGCGTAGCCCTCCCCGCCCGAGGCGCTGGTGGAACCCGCGGACAGGGTGCCGTCCTTCCAGGTGCCGACGGAGGAGAAGTCCCGGTCGAACGACGCGCTGAAGTACAGCCGGTAGTAGCTCTTGCGGTTGTTCGTGCCCCCGTTGGCGCGGCGGCCGCAGAACGCGCCGGTCAGCACCGAGCCGGTCACCTTGCGGTGCGCGGTGTCGATGTCGACCTGCGCGTCCTCGCTGCCGTTGAGGGAGTTGGAGACCCGGAAGAGCAGGTTGGCGGGACGGTCGGCCGGGAAGGTGAAGTCGGCGACGCCCGCCCGCCGGCTCACCGCCAGGTCGGCCGACGCGCCCGACGCGAGGCCGAGCGAGTAGCGCCCCGGCACGGCCTTCTCCGCGGAGTGCGTGAAGTCGGCCGCGTACACCGCGTCCTTGGTGTCGGCCGAGGGCGAGGAGGTGACGTCACCGACGTACGGCATGATCGGGACGTCGCCCGCGGCGCCGGGGTTGCATCCGGCGCCGTTGACATGGGTGAGGCTCAGTCCGCGGATGCGGGTGACGTTGTACTGGTAGCCGTTGGCGGCCCCGGTGCTGGTCTGGTCGCCGGTCGTGCTGGTCGGGGACCAGCCGATCATGCCCTGCGGGAGCGTGGCTCCGGGGTAGGTGGTGCCGCTGTTCGCCGATCCGATCAGCGGGTCCACCAGGGAGACCGGCCGCTCCACGGCGGGGACGCCCGCGTCGGCGGGGAGCGGAGTGGCCAGGGCGAGGGCGGTGGTCACGAGCACGGCGGCGGACCTGCTGCCGAACCGTCTTGCTGTGCGCGGCCATGAGGGGCGCATGGAGGGTGTCACCTTCCGACGGGCGTGGTGCGAGGACAGGTCGGACCGGTGATGCCCGGCGACTGCCCCGGCCCCCGGCCCGGGCGCGAGGATAGAGGGCGCCCGGGAGTGCCGGAAGTGACGTGCGCGTCCGGAGGGTGACGACGTGATGAAGGGTGGGCCCGACCGGACCCGAACGGGGGCGAGTTGCCGTTCGCCGGGAGTCCGGACTTCACTGATGAACCGTCACATCAGCTGCCTCGTAGGCCAGTCCGAAGGCCGGGAGGTCAGTCGGCGTCGCCCCGGTACTGGTTCATGAGGTCGACCAGGCCCTGAGGGGCGTCCGGGCTGAAGCAGATCGAGAGGTTCGCGGCGGACTCGGTCGCCGAGATCTCGGAGCGCGGGAAGAGCGCCTCCTCGTACGCGGTCAGGGCCTTCTCGGTGTCGTCGGTGTGGGCGGCGAGGGCGGCGCCGAGTTCGGCTCCGTCGAGCATCGCGAGGTTGGCGCCCTCACCGGCGAACGGGGACATCAGGTGGGCGGCGTCACCGAGGAGAGTGACTCCGGGGACGCGCTCCCAGCGCAGGCCGGGGGGCAGCGCGTGGATCGGCCGGGCCACGAGTGCGCCGTCCGCCTCGGCGATGAGGGAGCGCAGGCTCTCGTCCCAGCCGTCGAAGTGCTCCAGGAGAATCCCCTTGGCCGCGTCGGTGTCGGTGAAGTCGACGGCGCCGGAGGCCGCCCAGTCGGCGGGCGTGCGCAGGGCGGCGTAGACGTGCAGGGAGCCGTCCGGGTCACGGTGGCCGAGCAGGCCCTTCTCCTCGGCGAGCGCGAACAGGATGCCGCCTCCGACCACGTCCGCGCCCTGCGGGTGACGGGTGTCGGCGTCGAGCAGATGCATCTCGACGAAGGAGATGCCGGCGTAGACCGGGGTGGCGTCCGTGACCAGCGGCCGCACCTTGGACCAGGCGCCGTCGGCACCGATCAGCACGTCGGCGGTGAAGGCGCGCCCGTCGGCGAGGGTCACCTCGTGGCGGCCGTCCCCGGCCGTCCGTGTCCCTGTGACCTTGGCGCCCCAGCGGACGGTGCGCTCGGGCAGGGAGCCGAGCAGGATGTCGCGCAGGGCGGCCCTGGAGACCTCCGGGCGCGCTTCGTTCTCACCGGCGTCCTCCATCCGGACGGTGGCGTTCTTGTCGAGGATGCGCATGGCCTCGCCGCCGGCGTGGATGATCGCGCGGAACTCGTCGTAGAGCCCGGCGGCGCGCAGGGCGGCCTGGCCGGACTCCTCGTGCAGGTCGAGCATGCCGCCCTGGGGGCGGGCGGTCGGTGAGGCGTCCAGGTCGTAGACGGCGGCCTCGATGCCGTTCAGGTGGAGGACACGGGCGAGCGTGAGGCCGCCGAGACCGGCGCCGATCACGGCGATGGGGTGGTGGATGTTCGTCATGGCTGGTTCTCCTTCTACGGGGGTGATCGTCGGTTGGGGTGACGGTGCTCGGCGGTGACAGCCGGGGCCCGGCGAGGCTCACGGCGTGTCGGCTGGGGTGGGTGCGCTCGGCGCCGCGGGCGTGTCCGGACGGGGTGTGAGCAGGACGCCGTTGATCAGGACGTGGAAGCCCCAGTTCAGACGGGCCTCGCCCGGACCGGAGAGCAGGTCCGCGCCCAGCGCGGCGATGTGCGGGTGCCGCTCGTGGGAGGCACCGCGCACAGCCGCGGCGAGCGCCGCCCACTCGCCCTCGGTGTCGGCCGGGTCCTTCTCCCCCGCGGCGTGCTCCGCCGCGGTGGCGGTGGCGAACTGGAGCAGCACGTCGATCGCCCATGCCGCCCGCTCACCGGGGACACCGCCCTCGTCGAGCAGCGAGAGCAGTGCCTCGACCAGGTCCAGGTAGCGCTCACCGGACGGGCGGGCCACCAGTGCGGAGCGGGCGAGTCCCGGGTGCTCGAACAGGACGGCCGTGTACGAGGTGAGGACCTTCACGAGCCGGTCGCGCCAGTCGCCGTCCGTGCGGACCGGGCCCAGGTCGACGCCGCCGAGCAGGTCGTCGAGCACCGCCGCGTGCAGCTCGGCGGTGTTGCGCACATAGACGTAGAGCGAGGCCGGTCCCGTGTCGAGCTCCTGGGCCAGGCGGCGCATGGTGACGCGCGGAAGACCTTCGGCACGCATCAGCGCGACGGCGGTCTCGATGATGCCGTCCCTGGTCAGGGCGGGCTTCGCCGGGCGCTCACGGCGGCTGGGGCGGGGGGAGGGATGTCCTGTCACCCCTCCACGATAACGAACATGTTCGTTGCGAACAAGTACGTCACGAACATGTTCGTCCAGATGCACCGGCTGGATGAGTACCCGTACTCATGCCGCCCGCCCCGCGCTCCACCACGATGGGGCCACCTGGACCAAGGAGCCCGCCATGCCCGGAACAGTCCTCGCCCCGCCCGACCGACACCCGGCTCCCCCGGAGCGCGCTCCGCGCGGGGCGCTCCCGGCCGTGCTCGTCGCGGTGGTGGTCGCGGGAATGGCGCTCTCCGTATGGCATCCGCACGACATGGCGACCTGGCTGCTGGAGACCGTGTGGGTGCTCGTCGGGCTGCCGGTGGTGGTGCTGAGCCGACGGCGCTTCCCGCTGACGAATCTGCTGTGCTGTCTCCTCGCGGCGCACGCGCTGGTGCTCGCGGTGGGCGGCCACTACACCTACGCGCAGGTGCCGTTGGGCGACTGGGTCCGCGACACCTTCGGGCTCGACCGCAACCCGTACGACCGGTTCGGGCACCTCATGCAGGGCTTCGTGCCGGCCGTCCTGGTGCGGGAGCTGCTCAGCAGGACGTCACCGCTGCGCGGCAGCCGGTGGCTGGCGCCGCTGACCGTGTGCGCGTGTCTCGCCTTCAGCGCCCTGTTCGAGATGTTCGAGTGGGCGGCCGCCGTGATCGGCGGCCACGGGGCGGACGCCTTCCTGGCGACGCAGGGCGATGTGTGGGACACCCAGTGGGACATGTTCTGCGCCCTGATCGGCGCGAGCGTCTCGGTGCTCGTGCTGAGCCGGGTCCACGACCGGCAGCTCGACTCACTTCTGGGGGCGCGAACCGCCGGGGGCTGACCTGCCCGGCAGCACCGCCCGCCCAGGGCCGGCATGCCCCGGCGGCGTGCACCGCAGAGAACGGGTGCGTCCCGCCGCCGGGTTCCGTGTCGCTGTTACCAGCGGCTCTCCACCTGCTCCTTGATCCGCCGCTCGTACAGGTCCCCGATGGTGTCCAGCGTCGTGCGCGACAGCTCGGGCAGCTTCGCGGCCGCCGCGTTCGCGTGGGCCTGTTCGGGTGAACGGGCGCCCGGGATCACCGTGGTCACGCCCGGCTGCTGGACGATCCACCGCAGCGCGAGCTGGGCCGGCGTGTACCCCTCGGGGGCGAGGGCGGAGAACTCGGCCGCCGCCTCCACGCCCGTCGCGAAGTCGACCCCGGAGAAGGTCTCGCCCTGGTCGAAAGCGTCGCCGTGGCGGTTGTACGTCCGGTGGTCGTCCGCGGCGAACACGGTGTCCTTGGTGTACTTGCCGGAGAGCAGCCCGGAGGCCAGCGGGACCCGCGCGATGATGCCGACGCCCGCCTCCCGGGCCGCGGGCAGGACCTGCCGCAGGGGCTTCATGCGGAACGGGTTGAGGATGATCTGGACACTCGCCACGTTCGGACGGGCGATCGCGGTCAGTGCCTCGTCGCACGTCTCGACGCTCACGCCGTACGCGGCGATCCGCTCCTCCTCGACCAGGGTGTCGAGGGCGTCGTACACCGCGTCGGAGGAGTACACGGGCGTCGGCGGGCAGTGCAGCTGCACCAGGTCGAGGCGGTCGACGCCGAGGTTGCGGCGCGAGCGGTCGTTCCAGGCACGGAAGTTGTCGAGGACGTAGTTCTCCGGGATCTGGTCGACGCGGCGGCCCATCTTGGTGGCGACCATGACGTGCAGGTCCGGCCTGCCGCGCAGGAAGCCGGCGATGATCTCCTCGCTCCGCCCGTCGCCGTACACATCGGCGGTGTCGAAGAAGGTCACTCCCGACTCCGCCGCCGTCTCCAGCACGGCCAGGGCGTCCTTCTCACTCACCTCGCCCCAGTCGGCACCCAGTTGCCAGGTGCCGAGACCGATGACCGAAGCCTGCTGACCCGACCTGTCGAATACGCGCTCGTCCATGGCGTCAGTCTGACATTCCCCCTGGCCGGACAGGACGCCCCCGCCCCGCGCGTCCCGCACCCCCGTGTCCGTCACCCGTCGGCGGTGCGCAGGCCGCGCCGGCCGACCCGGCGCCAGATGGCGCGCTGCCCCTTGAGCGTGAGCGTGCCCACGACGATCAACACGGCGACGTTGATGAGGAGTTGGATGAGCGATCCGCGCGCCTCGCTCGAGTTTCCGAAGGCCGCGGAGACGCTGAAGTCGGCGGCCGCGGGAATGGTGGTGACGGAGATGAAGACGCCCAGCAGAGCGCTGGTCCTGGCCTCGCTCAAGGAGACGATGCCCACGATTCCGGCGAGCGTGGCGACCGCGAACGAGAAGAAGTCGGGTGTGTCGATCAGATGGGAGACGGGGCGCACACCGAGGTCGAACGCCTTGGACTCCAGGTCGAATCCACGGATCAGCAGGCCGAAGAGGAACGTGGCCGCGATGGCCAGCGCGAACCCGGCCGTCAGGGCGGTCAGCCCCTCGCGGATTCTCGGCCCCGAGCGCCGGTCGATGCCCAGCGCGACGCTGACGATGGCCCCGTACTCGGGTCCGACGACCATGGCCGCGACGATGAGGATCTGGGAGTTGGTGACGATGCCGACCGCGCCGATGAGACCGGCGACCACCAGGTAGAGGTAGAAGCTCGGCGCGTAGGTGCCCTGCGCGCGGA
The DNA here is from genome assembly GCF_040611295.1 of Streptomyces sp. NPDC002935. Lineage (NCBI taxonomy): Bacteria > Bacillati > Actinomycetota > Actinomycetes > Kitasatosporales > Streptomycetaceae > Streptomyces > Streptomyces sp. NPDC002935. The sequence goes on along the minus strand of NZ_JBEXNW010000003.1, from coordinate 363,597 downwards.
TGCGCGCCTCCACCTCCTCCCAGACGGGCGCCCGGGAGAGCGCACCGGGCCGATCGGCACCGGCCTGCGCGACACGTCCGGAGAACGCCATGTCGACGGGTTCGATGACGATGGAGCCCACCTGGTCGAGGCGCAGCTCCCGCAGACCGCGCAGCACGGCGTTCGCCTCTCCTGTCAGCACGTCGCAGGCGAGGGCGTCGCCGTCCGGGTTGCGCGCGATGCCGGGTTGCACCACGAGGTTGAGGACACCGGGGTCGGCCGCGAGGAAGGCGGCCACGGCGTCCGTCAGCCGGGCGGGGCTCACCATGCGCACATGGATCATGTCCATGCAGGTACCTCCCGGGACACCGGCGCGCGCGTCGTCGACGTTGAGCGGTCGTCTCCAGTAACCCCGGCCGTCCGGTGTTCGGCAATCCAGCCACCCTCCCGCGCGGTCCGCCCTCCCGGGAAGAACAAGCGCACATGTCCGCCATGTCGGATAGTGAAGATGCCTGGATCCTCGAGATTGGATCGCCATGGACCGTTATCCGCCGATAGCCGACCACGGCCTGGTGGGCGATCTCCAGTCCGCCGCTCTGGTCTCCTCCAGGGGGGTGGTGGACTGGTTCGCCGCCCCGCGCTTCGACTCTCCCAGCATCTTCGCCGCGCTGCTCGACCATGACGACGGAGGATATTTCCGGCTGGCGCCCTCCCGTCCGGAAGGCACCTGGAGGCAGCTCTACTACCCGGACACGGCGGTTCTGGTGACGCGGTTCATGTCACCGGACGGGGTGGGTGAGGTCCTCGACTGGATGCCGCCGGACCGCACCGGCACCGCCTCCGCCCGGCACCGGCTCATCCGGGCCGTGCGGACAGTGCGGGGAACGATGCAGTTCGCCCTGGAGTGCCGTCCGCGCTTCGACTACGGGCGGGCCGGCCATGACCTCGCCCTCGGGCCCGACGGCGCCGTCTTCCGCAGCCCGGGAATCACCGCGTTCCTGCAGAGCACCTTCCCGCTGGAGCGGGACGGGCAGGACGTGCGGAGCACCGTCACCCTCAACGTCGGCGAGACGGCGACGGCCGTGTTCACCGTGGACGGGCCGGACGCCACGGCACCACCGCCGCCCACCGTGGAGGGGACCGAGCAGAACCTGGCGGAGAGCATCGAGTACTGGCAGCACTGGGTGCGGACCTCCAAATACCGGGGTCGCTGGCCCGACATGGTGCACCGCTCCGCCATCACCCTCAAGCTCCTGACCTACGCGCCCACCGGCGCCCCGGTCGCGGCCGCCACCATGGGCCTGCCGGAACAGGTCGGCGGCGAACGCAACTGGGACTACCGCTACACCTGGGTACGGGACGGCTCCCTGTCACTGCGCGCCCTGCTCGACCTCGGGTTCGCCGAGGAGGCGACGGCGTTCACCCACTGGCTGCGCGAACGGCTGATGGAACGCCTGGACCAGGAGGGGGAAAGGCTCCAGATCATGTACCGGGTGGACGGGACACCCCTGCTGGGCGAGGAGATCCTGACCCACTTCGAGGGCTACCGCGGGTCCTATCCCGTACGGGTCGGCAACGCCGCCGCGGACCAGCTCCAGCTGGACATCTACGGCGAGGCCCTCTACGGCCTGTCGGAGGGCCGTGAGATCGGCATCCAGGCCGACTACGCCGGCTGGAAGGCCGTCGCCCGCTCGCTGGACTGGCTCGCCGACAACTGGGACCGCCCCGACGAAGGCATCTGGGAGACCCGCGGCGGGCGCAAGGACTTCACGTACAGCCGGGTGATGTGCTGGTCCGCCTTCAACCGCGGGCTGCGCCTGGCCCATGAGTGGAACCGGCCGGCGAACACGGCGCTCTGGACCCGGGCGCGCGACGCCGTCCTGGAGCAGGTGATGGAGCGCGGCTGGAACGACAAGGAGAAGGCGTACGTCCAGTACTACGACGGCGGCGTACTGGACGCCTCGCTCCTGCTCGCCCCCCGGGTCGGCTTCCTGGGCGCGAAGGACCCGACCTGGCTGTCGACCCTCGACGCGATGAGCCGGACGCTGGTCTCCGACAGCCTCGTCTACCGCTACGACCCCGCCGCCTCCCCGGACGGCCTGCGCGGCTCGGAGGGCACCTTCAGTCTGTGCACGTTCCTGTACGTCGACGCGCTGGCCCGCTCCGGCCGGCTGGCCGAGGCGCGATACACCTTCGAGAAGATGCATACGTACGCCAACCACGTCGGCCTCTTCGCGGAGGAGATCGGCCCCAGCGGCGAACAACTGGGCAACTTCCCCCAGGCGTTCACCCATCTGTCACTGATCATGGCGGCCACCACACTCGACGAGGCACTCGACAAGCAGCGCGACTGAGACCACCGAGCGCGCCCTCATGGCCGCTGCTGTGAGCGCCCGGCTCCGGGAGAGGTCGACGCACCGGAAGCCGTGCCCCTCGGGGTGGGCACGGCTTCCGGAGACAGAATCCGGCTACACCCTCGCCCCGGGCACATGCTTCGGCTCGACCAGCAGGCCGTAGATGACCAGCAGGGAGACGAGCATCGTGAACACCGACCAGAACGGGTAGACCGGAAGAAAGATCATCTGCGCGACCAGAGAGAACGCGGCCAGGCAGATGCCCGTCAGCCGTGCCGCCCTGGAGCCGACGAACACACCGAGGCTCGCCAGGGCCATCACCATGCCGACGACGACGAAGATCCAGCCCCAGGCCGTGTAGTTCAGGATGAGCAACCGGTTGCCCTGGGAGTACACCTTCGAGTAGTAGCCGTGGTTGAAGAGCGCCACGAAGCCATTGAGAAGGTTGAACAGAGCGCTGACCATCAGCAGGATTCCGGCGAAGGCCACCCAGTGCGAACGCTCCATCGGCGGCACAAGGTCGTCTTGCCCAGAGGCTTGTTGCTGCATGAAGACCATGAGATCCAGCCACACGGTGGACCGCAATCCGTACTGACCCGTTGGTGTCCTGACCGGGGCCGGACGAGTGGCCCCGATCGGCCGTCTTCAGTCCGCCCGCACCGGGCCGGGTGCCCGGTGCGGGCCGAGCAGGATCGCGGTGTCGTGGGCCCCCGGCTGCGGGGTGCGGGTCCTGGTGACCGGGTCCAGCCGCCCGTCGGGCCGTACGAGGAACAGCAACGTGTGTCCGGCCGGGAGGCCCTGCTCCACCGGGCGGGAGGCGATCCGCGCGCCGCCCTCGTAACGGCGGGCCAGTTCCGGTCTGTTCAGCTCGGCCCCGAAGAGGGTGTCGCCGGGCGTGTAGGGGGCGACCACACCGTGACTCAGGCCGGGTGGACCCAGCCGGTGGACGAACCCGTCGACCGTGCCGCGCAGGTTCGCCGACGCCAGCGCGTTGAAGTCGTCCTCCTCGGTGAGCAGCAGAACGCCGGTGATTCCTTCGAGTTCCGCGCCCTCGCCGGTGGCCGCGGCGAGCAGTTCACCCGGCGCCAGGTTCAGCCCGGCCGCCCTGATCAGGTCCCGTTGCTCGTCTCGTCCGGCCCACATGAGCACGTCGAGGCCCGCGGAGGTCAGGGCGCGGCCCAGGTCGATCGCCCAGAGGTCGCCGCCCACGAGCAGCGGGCGGGCCCGCGCCGGGCGCAGCACGCCGAGACGCCGGGCGACGGGGTGCGCGCTCAGCCCGTACAGCGTCACCGTGGTGACGATCACCAGGAAGGTGGCGGGCAGGATCTTCTGGGCACCGTCGACGTGATCGGCGACCAGGGTGGCGGAGAAGGTCGAGGCGGTGGCCGCGGCGACGATTCCGCGGGGTGCCATCCATCCGATGAACGCCCGCTCGCCGCGCGGCACATCCGTTCCCGCGGTGGACAGGAACGCGATCAGTGGCCTGATCACCAGGACCAGGGCGGCGACGAGAACGAGCGTGGGCAGGATGACGTGCCGCAGGGACGCCGGGGTGACCGTGGCCGAGATGGAAATGAACAGCAGCCCGATGGTCAGCGAAACCAGGGTCTCGAGGAAGGGGCGGCGCGCCGGGAGGGACACGCCCGGCAGGTTGGCCAGGGCCATCCCCATGACGACCGCGGCGATGAGTCCGGTGTCGTCACGGATCGCGTCGCAGGCGGCCGCCACGCCCACCGCGGCGGCGAGCTGCGCCGTCGTGCCCAGCACGTCGCCCAACTGCAGCCGGCTGAGAAGGAACCACAGCACAGCGGCGCCCACCGCGCCCCCGATCAGACCGACGGCCGAACTCACCGCGAACTGACCGAGCTTGCCGCCCAGGCCGTTGCTGTCGCTCGCGACGACGGCATGGAAGACGAGCGCCCCGAGGATGCCTCCGACCGGGTCGATCAGCGACCCTTCCCAGATCAGGATGCGTTGCAGCCGCTCGGTGGGGCGTACGAAGTGGAGCAGCGGGCCGACGACGGTGGGCCCCGAGACGACGAGGATCACGCCGAGCATGATCGCCGCGCTCTTCGACATGCCCAGCAGCGGTACCGCGAGAGCGGCGGTGGCCACCCAGGTGAGCAGGACGCCGAGCCAGATCAGACGCGCCACGACACGCCGCATGTGTCCGTGCAGCCTGCTGATGTTCAGGCCGAGCCCGGCCTCGTAAAGGATCACCGCCACGGCGAGCGACACCATCGGGGAGAAGGCGTCCCCGAGCAGTTTGTCGGGGTTGACGATGTCGGTCAGCGCCCCCGCGGTGAATCCGACCGGCAGCAGGACGATCAGGGCGGGGATCCGCAGCCGGCTCGCCAGCAGCTGGGAGCCGACGGCCAGGACGACGATCAGTCCGAGGCCTTCCAGGATCTGATTCTCCGTCACGGCGTCTCCCTGCGGTCAGCTCGGCCGACGGTCGGTTCGTCGCGGTCCGTTGTGCTGGGGCGGGCCGGGCGGTCAGCCCGCGCCGGGGCCGCTCGCACCGCCCCTCGACGTCCGCTTCGGTCCGCGCTTCGAGCGGAGGATCACCAGCAGCAGCCCCAGGCCGTGGGTGTGGCCGTGTGGACGTTCGTGGTGTGCTCGCGCGTCACACCGAGACCGATCAGGGCCAGGACGCCGACCGCGGCGCCCAGGAAGAAGGCTCGGGAGTGCCTGCGGCCAGGAGGGTGAACGCCTGGCTCATGCGGGCCTCATTGGCTGGTGCCGACGGTGGTGCCGACGCCGGGAGGCGCCGGGCACCGGGGTGACGTGAGCGCGGGTGCCGCCGTTTCAGCCGCCCGTCGCGAAGCCGGGGAAGAGGGTCATCCCGCCGTCGACGAACAGGGTCGTGCCCACCACGTAGTCCATGAGGTCGGAGGTCAGCACCGTCACCGCGTCGGCGATGTCCTCGGGGTCACCGACCCGGCGGTACGGGATCAGCCGCAGGAGGTCCTGCTCGGCGTCGGGTGTCTCCCAGGCGCTGCGGTTGATCGGGGTCTTGATGGCGCCGGGCGCGACCGCGTTGACCCGGATTCCGTGCGGGCCCAGTTCCTGGGCCAGCGTCTGCATGAGCATCAGGACGCCGCCCTTGGACGCGGCGTAGTTCAGGTGACCGGACCACGGAATGATCTGGTGCACGGAACTCATGCAGACGATCTTTCCGGCGGAGCGGGAGACCTCGGGCACGACACCGCGCCGCAGGAACTCCTTGGTCGCTTCCCTGGCGCACAGGAACTGGCCGGTGAGGTTCACGTCGATGACCTTGTGCCACTGCGCGAGGGTCATCTCCGTGACCGACGCGTCCCGTTGCAGGCCGGCGTTGGCCACCAGGATGTCGATCGTTCCGAACTCCTCCAGCATGCGCGCGAACATGCCGACGACCTGACCCTCGTCGGACACGTCGGCCTCATGGGCGAAGGCCCGTACGCCGAAGGCCTGGATCTGCCGGACCACGTCCTCGGCGGCCTCCTGTCCGGCGACGTAGTTGACGACCACGTCGGCGCCCGCCCGGCCCAGCGCGACCGCCGTCGCCAGTCCGATGCCGGAGTTCGCCCCGGTCACCATGGCCTTCTGGCCCCGCAGCAATGGCAACGCCGCAAGCTGCCCGCGGGTGTCCACGTCTGAGGTCACTGTCGTCTCCCATTCGTCGGTAAGCCGTGTGCGGGGACCGATGTGCTGTCGGTCCGCCGACCCACCCCGCGCGTGCCCGCTCGGCACGGCGCCGGTGTTCTTGGTCAGCGGGCGGGTCCCGTCCGCCGCGACCACGTGGACTTCGGGTCCGCGGGACCCGCACCGAGGCAATCACTCCCGCCCGAGGTCGGCGCGGGCGGACCCGCCGCGCTCGGCCGTTGGAAGTAACCGGGTCCCTCCGGCGGAGCAACCGCACGGCGCCGGTGTCCACGACGGCGCCCGCGCGCCCCGTCGTCGAGCAGCGCACCGCCGTTCGGCGCGGCGAGAAGGCGCCGGCGTCCACCGGATGGCGGGCCCCTCGGTGAGCGCGACGATCAGCACGACGACATCGGCGCGGGCGCGAGATCATGGAGTACGACGATGGAGTGCCCGGCTCGCGCGGCGCCGGGCGGCACCGGTCTCCGTCGCGGCGCGCCCATCCGGGTGCATTCCGCCGGACCCACGCCGCCGCGCGGCCCGACCTCCCGGCCCTCCCCCCAGGATTCCGGCGAGGGCCCGCCCACGTCCTGCCGGCCGATCCAGGAGGAGCCGCATGTCATCACCCGGGACCGCACCGACGATCGTGGTCGTCATGGGCGTCTCGGCGTCCGGCAAGACCACCTTCGGGAAGAGGCTCGCCCAGCATCTCAACGTGCCCTTCGTGGAGGGCGACGACTTCCACACACCGCGGAACATCGCCAGGATGAGCGCGGGCCGACCGCTCGACGACGTCGACCGCGAACCGTGGCTGCACACGCTCGCGAACTGGATCCGCGACGCGACCCGGTCCCGGCGGAGCGCGGTCGTCTCCTGCTCGGCCCTCAAACTCACCTACCGGGAACTGCTCCGTGCGGCCGGGCCCGGCGTGTGGTTCGTGCATCTGGACCTGGACCGCGAGACCGCCCGTCGCCGCATCGCGCACCGGACCGGTCACTTCATGCCGGAGGAACTGCTCGAGTCCCAGTACGAATCGCTCCAGCCGCTGCTCGACGACGAACCGGGGCTGACGGTCGACGCGGCGGTCGACACCGAGACGACCCTGGACCGGGTGCAGACCGCCCTGGACCGCTTCGAATCCGATCGCCGGGGCACGACCAGCGACTAGCACCGGACGGCCACACGGCACCCGGCACTCGGCCCGGCGCCCGGTGCACCGCCGCAGAACGCGCACGGCGCCCCGGAAGTGCTCCGGGGCGCTGTTCCGCGGCAGCCGCTTCCCTTGCCGCGGGACACGAACCGGCGGTGCCGGTCGGCGCGGTGGCCGGTGGATTCGCTGTGTGTCCACCACAGGAGTCACCGGCCCGGAACCAGAGTGCCCTGAGAGTCGGGTGGGGCGGGTGTGGTTTGCCGCCATGTCACCGCCTTGTAAGGAACCACACACCCGGCGCTCCTTCGCAACAAGGCGCTAAGGGCCACCTTTCAGCCGATGCACGGCATGTGACTCACCGTTCAAGAAGTGGACCGCGCATGACCGGGGATGACCGGGGACGAAGGGCGCACGCCTGCATGATCCCGACGTGGTCGCACGGCCTACTGGTGGCAACAACCCCTGCGCCGCAGGGTTTCTGGACGCCATGCCGATGAACACCCCTGCTACTGAGGCGAGTTCAGGAGCAACCGGCCTACTGGACGTTCAACTCCTTGTGCTGCCAGCCGATTTCAAAGGGTTCTTCGTTTCAAGTCTTGACGACTTTGGTGCAGACCTTTAGGTTCACCGATCACTACAACTCCATGAATGCATTCGCCGTTCACGGACATGAACCCCCCACTAGTGCAGGAGTGTCCCCCATGTCCAGATTCCCCCTGTCCAGATCCGGGAGAGAGTCCGGTCGTCATCGAACGACGAGGTTGCTGACGGTGACCGCGCTCGTGGCGACAACCGTGTCGGGCCTGACCATCGCCTCGCCGAACGACGCCACCGCCGCCCCGAAGGACGCGGTCGCGCAGGCCGCCGCGGTACCGACCGGCTGGGCCACCGTCGTCAACGTTGGCAACGGCAAGTGCGTCGACGCGCGCGCCGCCGGAACGGCGAACGGCACGGCGGTCCAGCAGTACGCCTGCAACAGCAGCCAGGCCCAGCAGTGGCAGTTCGCGGCCACGTCGAGCGGCTACTCCCAGGTCGACAACCGGGCCGACGCCACCAAGGCCTGGGACATCACCGACGTCTCGACCGCGGACAACGCGCTGGTACAGCTGTGGGCGTACGGCGGCGGCACCAACCAGCAGTGGCAGGCCGTGGCGGAGACCAGCGGCGCCTTCCACTTCGTGAACCGCAACAGCGGCAAGTGCCTCGATGTGCCGAGCGCCTCCACCGCCGACAGCGTGCAGCTCCAGCAGTACACCTGCAACGGCACGGCGGCCCAGTCCTTCTATGTCAACGCGGTGGACACACAACAGCCGCCCGGTACACCGGACCTGGGTCCGAACGTCACCGTCTTCGACCCGTCGACGCCGGCCGCCACCATCCAGAGCAGCCTCGACTCGGCCTTCTCCCAGCAGGAGACCAACCAGTTCGGCACGGCCCGCAAGGCCTTCCTCTTCAAGCCCGGCACCTACAGCGCCAACGCGAACGTCGGCTTCTACACCCAGGTCGCGGGTCTTGGCCTGTCCCCCGACGACGTCACGATCCGGGGCGCGGTGCACACCGAGGCCGACTGGTTCCAGGGCAACGCGACCCAGAACTTCTGGCGTTCGGCGGAGAACCTGTCGGTGACTCCCACCTCCGGCTCGGACCGCTGGGCGGTGTCGCAGGCGGCGCCGTACCGGCGGATGCATCTGCGCGGCAACCTGGCGCTGGACGACGGCGGCTGGTCCAGCGGCGGCTACATGGCCGACACGAAGATCGACGGACAGGTCAACTCCGGTTCGCAGCAGCAGTGGCTGTCGCGGAACACCGAGTGGTCGAACTGGACCGGCTCCAACTGGAACATGGTGTTCGTCGGCGCGAAGAACGCTCCCGCGAACAGCTTCCCGAGCCCGCCCTACACGACGGTGGACCAGACACCGGTCTCCCGCGAGAAGCCATTCCTGTACGTCGACGCGGCGGGCGCCTGGAAGGTGTTCGTTCCGTCCGTGCGCACCAACTCCAGTGGCACCAGCTGGAGTTCGGGCACTCCCGCGGGAGCGTCCCTGCCGCTCTCGGACTTCTTCATCGTGAAGCCGGGCGCGACGGCGGCGCAGCTGAACGACGCGCTGGCCCAGGGCAAGAACCTGCTGGTGACGCCCGGTGTGTACCACTTGGACCAGACGCTCAAGGTGACCCGGGCCGACACCGTGGTGCTCGGCCTCGGCCTCGCCACCCTCGTCCCCGACAACGGCATCACCGCGATGACGGTCGCCGACGTGAACGGCGTCCAGCTCGCCGGGCTGCTGATCGACGCGGGCACCACCAACTCCGCGCAGCTGCTGGAGATGGGGCCGAGCGGCTCCTCCGCCGACCACAGTGCCGACCCGAGCTCCCTGCACGATGTGTTCTTCCGCATCGGCGGCGCGGGCGTCGGCAAGGCCACCACCAGTCTGACCATCAACAGCGACGACGTCATCGGCGACCACCTGTGGCTGTGGCGCGCGGACCACGGCAGCGGGGTCGGCTGGACCAGCAACACCGCCGACACCGGGCTCGTCGTGAACGGCGACGACGTGACGATGTACGGGCTGTTCGTGGAGCACTACCAGAAGTACCAGACCATCTGGAACGGCAACGGCGGCCGCACGTACTTCTACCAGAACGAGATGCCGTACGACCCGCCCAACCAGGCGGCGTGGATGAACGGTTCGACGCAGGGCTACGCCGCCTACAAGGTCGCGGCCTCCGTGACGAGCCATCAGGTGTACGGCTTCGGCAGCTACTGCTACTTCAACGTCAACTCCGCCGTCGCCGCCGAGCGCGCCATCGAGGCGCCCAACAACGCGAACGTGCGCTTCAGGGACATGGTGACGGTCTCGCTGGGCGGCACGGGCACCATCCGGCACGTCGTCAACGACCGGGGCGGGCCGTCCAACTCCTCGACCAATGTCGCCAACCTCGTCAGCCACCCCTGACGTGTACGGGAAGGAGAGTCGGATGCGCATCAGCGAGTCCGGTCCTGCGCGCGGTGTCCTGCGGGTTCTCGTCCTGCTGGCGACCCTGCTCGGACTGGCGGCACCGCCCGCCGCGCACGCGAGCACGACGGCGGCGCCTTTCAAGGTGCTCGCCCTCTACAACGGCACCTGGGACGCCGCCCACATCAGTTTCGTCCACGAGGCCAACGACTGGTTCCCGAAGCAGGCGGCGGCGAACGGCTTCACCTACACGGCCAGCAACAACTGGGACCTGCTCAGCAACGGCGGCGTGAACGCGTACCAAGTCGTGCTGTTCCTCGACGATCTGCCGCAGACCGCGGCCCAACGCGCCGGTTTCGAGCAGTACATGCGCGGGGGCGGTGGCTGGCTCGGCTTCCACGTCTCGGCCTTCACCACCGAGGCGCAGAGCTGGCCGTGGTACCACAACCAGTTCCTGGGCAGCGGCAACTTCAGGTCCAACACATGGGGGCCCACCACGGCCGTCCTGAAGGTGGAGGACCGGGCTCACCCCTCCACCGCGAACCTGCCCGCGACCTTCACCTCGTCGGTCAGCGAGTGGTACAGCTGGTCCAACGACCTGCGGCAGAACCCGGACATCAGGATTCTCGCCTCGATCGACCCGAGCAGCTTCCCCCTGGGCACGGACCCCAACCAGACCTGGTACAGCGGCTACTACCCGATTCTGTGGACCAACACGAAGTACCGGATGCTGTACGCGAACTTCGGTCACAACGCGATGGACTACGCGACGAACACCACGCTGTCGTCGACGTTCGCCAGTGCGACACAGAACCGGTTCCTGCTGGACGGGCTCAAGTGGCTCGGTGGGGCGGACACGTCGGTGCCACCGGCGGATCCGATCTCCGAGACCACCTGGTACTCGCTGGCCAACTCCGGCAACGGCACCTGCGTGGACGCCCGTTCGGCCGGCACGGCGAACGGGACCGCGATCCAGCAGTACGCGTGCAACGGCACGCAGGCGCAGCAGTTCCAGTTCCGCTCGACGGACAGCGGCTACACGCGGATCACCCTCCGTCCGAATCCGCAGCAGGTCGTCGATGTGACCGACCGCTCGACGGCCGACAACGCGCCGTTGCAGCTGTGGAGTTGGTCGAGCGGCCAGAACCAGCAGTGGCAGCCGGTCAAGGAGAGCAGCGGGCGCTATCACTTCACCGCCCGGCACAGCGGCAAGTGTCTGAGCGCGGCGGGTTCCGCGACGAACAGCGTGCAGCTCACCCAGCGCGCCTGTGACGGCTCGGCCACGCAGAGCTTCGCCCTGACCGCGCAGCCCTGACCGGTCGATGCACGAGGGTGCCCCCGTCGCGTGCTCGCGGCGGGGGCACGCTCGTGTCGTCGGTCGGATACGAGGACCCGCAGGGCGTCATACCCTGCGCCAGCGTGCCATCGCGAAGGAGAAGAGCCCGAACAGGACCAGCCCCACGGCGACGCAGACCAGCAGCCACGGCCCCATCGGGGTTCCGGCGAACGACCGCAGCGTGTCGTCCATCCCCTTGGCCTTGTCGGGTTCGTAGTCGACGGCGGCCCGGACCGCGAAGGCGCCAGCCGCGGTGAACACCGCGCCGCGCGCGGCCCCGCCGCCCACCCCCGCCGTGTCGACGGCCCCGAGGATCCGTCGCGACATCTCGCCGAGCTTCAGATGCTTGTGGTACTTCCGCATGACTGCCCGTACGGCGATCCAGACGCCCGCCACGACCAGCCCCACGCCGACGGCGCCGACGATCCACTGGCCACCGGGCACGCCGAGCGCCTTGGCCGTGACATCGCGGGACTGCTTGTCGCTCGAACCGCTGCCTCGCGAACCGGCGGCGAAGGAGAGCACGGAGTAGGCGACGAACCCGTAGAAGACGCAACGCGCCGCCGACATCAGGCGCTTGCCCGCCGCGCCGCCGTCCTCCCCGGCGGCCCCGAACAGAGCCTCGGACAGCCGCCACAGCGCCATGCCGACGAGCCCGGCGCCAAGGGCCCACAGAAGGGCGGCGCCGAACGGCTTCGAGGCGATCTCCTGCAGGGCGCCGCCCCGGTCCGCCTGCCGCCCGCTGTCGCCGAAGGCGATGCGCAGCGCCAGTACCCCGACCAGGGCATAGATCACCCCGCGCGCGACCAGCCCCGCCCGGGCGGCTCCTTCCCGCGCCGAGCCGGCCGCCGCGCGGCGGGCTCCGATCTCTCCGTTACGGGCCAGCGCCCCGGCGTTCACCCGGAACGCGTCTCGTGCGCCGTACTCGAATCCAGCCGCAGCTTCATCTGAACCTCCTGGTCACCTGCCTCCGTGCCCAACTCGTGCACGGTGAAGACCGCACCGAGGGCCTCCCGCAGACGCTGCGTAGCGCGGGGGCCACCCTGCGCCTCCACCGTCGGTTGCCCCGAAAGTTCCAGGACAGGCCCGGCATCGCCTCCCCGGTCACCGGCCGTGTCGATCATCGCGGTCCACACCGTCGGCCGGCCGCCGGCGGACTCGTGCGGCTCGTCCGCGCCCTCCCGGTCCGCGGTGAAGCGGCCGGACAGGACGGCGAGCACGCTCTTGGCATCGGCCGCGGAGCAGTCGCCGAGCATCACGTGAACCGTTGACGCGGGCAGTTGTTGCACGCTCATGAAAACCCTCTCCCTCGCGTCGCCGAACAGGCACGCGCACCCGCGAACGAGCACGTCGTCCTACCTATACGAGTACCCCGCGACCACGCGCGAAACAAGGACCGCACACATTGCTTGCGCAGATACCCGCCCAGGTCAAAGCGGTCCGTGAGCTATGTTGAGTTCTCGTGGGACATCAAGCAGGCGCACCGGTGCCATCGCCGCAGCAGGCACGCGCACAGGCATCCGCGATCACCTCGGGAAAGACGGCTCCCGAGGCGGGCGTGGCACCCACGTCCCAGCTCAGGGAACTGTTCGACGGCCCCAGGCTCTCCCCGGGCCAGCGACGCATCGCCCAGTACCTGATCGAGCACATCACCGAGGCGGCGTTCCTGTCGATCACCGACCTCGCGGAGCGGGTGGGCGTGAGCCAGCCCTCCGTGACCCGCTTCGCGGCGGCGGTGGGGTTCAGCGGTTACCCGGCGTTGCGGGAGCGGCTCCAGGCCATCGCGCTCAGCACCCTGGGCAGCACACCGGGAACCCCCGCCGAGCTCACGAGCAACGAGCTCCAGGCCGCGGTGGACGCCGAGATCGAGAACCTGGAGAACCTGCGGCGGGACTTCGCCGATCCCGACCAGGTCATCCGGGTCGGCCGGGCGCTGTCGACGTCGGCACCGCTGACGGTCCTCGGCCTGCGGATCTCCGTCTCGCTGGCCGAGTACTTCGCGTACGCCGCCCGCCGTATCCACCCGGACGTCCGGCTGGTGACGCGCGGCGGCTCGGTCGCCTACGACGCGCTGCTCCAGTCGCGCGAGGCCGGCGGCACCTGGGTCCTGGCCTTCGGGATGCCCCGGCACGCCCAGGAGACGCTCACGGCCATGCGGGTCGCGCGGAGCGCGGGACTCCAGGTGGCCCTGATCACCGACCTCGGGCTCGGCCCGCTGGCCGACGAGGCCGACGTCACCTTCGCCACCGGCACCGGCTCCCGGCTCGTCTTCGACTCCTACGCGGCCCCCGTGGTGCTGTCGGCGGCGCTCCTCCAGGCCATGACCGACGCCGATCCGGAGCGCACGCAGGCGCGCCTGGAGGAGTACGAGCAGGTCGCCGAGCAGCACCAGTTCTTCCTGAAGGACTGACCCGGCACCACCCGGAGGACGAGCCCCACGGCGGCACGGGCCTCCTCGCGGAACCCGCCGAGCCCCCTCCCGACACCCACGGATCCCCTCCGCGACACCTGCCGAGCCCCTCCGCGACACCCGCCGAGCTGCTCTCCCGTACCGGCTGTCACCACGGCATCACGGGATCATTCACATCAAAGCGCGCATGAATGTTTTCATGCCCTTGCGCTTCCGGCGGTATATATAAATACTTCTTTCGGATCGTGACCCGGAGGCCTCCAGGTCACTACCCATGACCACCCGGGGCCGTCCGCTCCTACCCGCATCGGGTCCCGGGTGTTCGAGCGGGTCTCGCCTGCGAGACCCGTGGTGGCGGCCCCGGTCATCCCCTATGCCGGGGCCGCCCCAGAGTCCCCCGCCGACGTAACCCGGAAGCGATGAACATGGCCCTGACGTATTCACCGATCAGCACAGACTGGCCGTGCCAGGTCAAGACCCCCGGCAGCTTCGACTGGGAGCGATCGGCGGTGAAATGGCTGCGCGAGCTGGTGCCGAGCCGCTACGCGAGCTACCCCGTCCTGCACAAGCACCCGGTCCTCCTCGCCCGCCACGCGCACCTCCAGGTGCAACAGGAGATACGAGTGGCCCGCACGGCACTGCAGACCGCCCGCTCCGAGCTGCCCGGCCTCGGCCTGCACGAGGGCGTCATCGAGCACACCATCAAGCTGTACGCTGCCGAGCTCATGCAGCTCCAGCACATAGCCCGGAGCATCCGCTCGGTGTCCCAGGCGCTGGTGGAGCACGCCCCTGCGCGAAACTGAGGTCCCGGACCCGGCCGCGGTCCGGTGGGACCGAGTCCGAGGGAGACCGCGTGGACACTCAGAGGCAGCAGACCGACGGCGCCCGTGGAAGCGACGATTCCGCACCTGTCGCACCTCTCGACGTGCGGTGGATCCACGGCTCGCCCTCGGCCAAGCACAACACGGACCCCGACATCCAGGTCCACGCCTATGACGAGCACACGGTGATCCTTCGCCAGAACATGGCGATCGACTACGAAGCGCCCTTCATGTTCCTGCTGTTCGGCACGGCGCGGGCCGTCCTGATCGACACCGGCGCCACGGCCTCCCCCGACCACTTCCCGCTGCGTCGCGTCGTCGACGAGCTGATGGAGTCGTGGCTGGCCGGGCATCCCCGGGACGACTACGGGCTGCTCGTGCTGCACACCCATCCGCACGGCGACCACATCGCGGGGGACGGCCAGTTCACCGGCCGCCCCGGCACCGAGGTCGTGGACGCGGCCCTCGACAGCGCCTGGACCTTCTTCGGGTTCCGTGACGACCCCGACGCCGTCGCCCGGGTCGATCTCGGCGGCCGGGTGCTGGAATGTCTGGCCACGCCGGGCCACCACGAGGCCGCGGTGACGTTCTTCGACCCCTGGACCGGGTTCCTCCTCACGGGCGACACGGTCTACCCCGGGCGCCTCTACGTCGACGACTGGCCGGCCTTCACCCGCACCGTCGACCGCCTGATCGACTTCTGTACACGACGCCCCGTCACGCACGTACTCGGCTGCCACATCGAGATGACCCGGGAACCGGGGCGGGACTACCCCGTGCGCACCACCTATCAGCCCGACGAGCCGCCTCTGCAGATGACGACGGATCAGCTGCTGGACCTCCGCCGGGCGACCGAGTCGGCCGGACTGCGACCCGGTCGGCATGTCTTCGACGACTTCGTCATCTGCCGCCGCGACACCCCCTAGGCCGGACGACCCACCGACCTGGTCCGCGCGCGAATGGCCGAACCGGGGCGGTAGCCGGGGCACGAGCGGGCACACGGAAGGGAGGCACACTCCGACGAGAGCACTGGACGGACGCATGGATTCGACCTCATGGACCGTGGTCATCGTCGTCGCCGCGCTCCTCGCGGCCGCCGCGCTCGCGGGCGCGCTGGTGCTCCTGCTCCGCCTCGTACGCACCCGCCGTGATCTGCGGCAGGCCGGACTGCCGACCGGACCGCGCTGGGTGTTCTGGGGCGCCATCGCCTATCTGGTGCTGCCGACCGACCTGCTGCCCGACCCCGTCTACCTGGACGACATCGGCGTCATGCTGCTCGCACTGCGCTCGCTGCGCGCCGCCGCACCCCGTTAGTCGCCGCCTTCCGTCAGTCACCGCGCCTCCGTCCCGTGCTCCGGCGGCTTTCGCGCCGCGTTCCGCGGCTGGATATTTTGTGCGGCACCCACCTGTGCGGCACCCGCACCGGTCCGCAGTCCACCGCCGGTCACGGGAACCCTCGGGCGCGGGCTGCCCGTTGACCCTCCGACGGCCCGTGCTGTGCTCCCATGGCGCGACCGGCACGGATCACCACATCGACGGGCGGCGGCATGAACGAGCTGGTTCCCGGGGGCAACACACCCCTGCCGGACGGCGTCCTGACCCTCAGGGTGCCGGGCCCCTTCGACGTGTCCGCGCTGATCACCGACGACGGCGGCAAGGTGCGCGGCGACGGCGACTTCGTGTTCTTCAACCAGCCGGCGGCGCCCGGCGCCCGTCTCGACGGCGACCGCCTCACCATCGATCCGGCGCGGCTGAGGCCCGGAGCAGGCCGCGTCACCGTCGTCGTCAGCGCCGCCGACCCCGCCACTCCCCTGGGCCGACTGCCCTCCCCCACTGTCCAGGTCACCTCGTCGGACGGCCGCGCCCTCGCCCGGTTCACCCCGCCCCGACCGCAGCGGGAGACGGTGCTTCTGCTCGCCGAGCTGTACCGGCGCGGTGCGGCCTGGAAGCTCCGTGCCCTCGGCCAGGGGTACGCGGACGGGCTGGCGGGCGTCGCGCGGGATTTCGGGGTCGATGTCATCGAGGACACCGCGCCCTCGGGTGCGACGGCGAGCGCGACACCGGCCGGCGGGCCCGACCCCGATGGATTCCTGGCGCCGGTGAACTCCGCGCGCGCTGCCGCCGGTTCCCCTCCCGTCCGTCTCGACGCCCGGCTGACGGCGGCGGCACGGGACCACGCCGGCGCGATGGCGGCCCGGGGCCGGCTCGCCTCGGAGAGCCCGGACGGCGTTTCGGTGTACCAGCGGGTCACCTCGACCGGTTACAGCTATCTGACCATCGGCGAGCATCTGGTCTCCGGCCCGCGCACCCCGCACGAGTTCGTCGAGTACTGCCTCTCCGCCGAGCAGTCCCGGCGCACCCTGTGCGATCCCGCCTTCGACCAGGCGGGGCTGGCGGCCGTCCCCGACGCCCGCTCGGGCGACCTGTACTGGACGGCCCTGTGGGCCCGGCCGTTCAGCCCGGCGGGCCTGGAGCGGACCGCGCACGAGGTCATCGCGCTCACCAACGCCGAGCGGGCCTCGGCCGGCCTGCCGCCTGTCGCCGCCGACGCCCCGCTCACCGTCGCGGCCCAGGCCCACAGCGCCGACATGGTGGCCCGCGACTTCTACGCGCACACCTCCCCCGACGGCGGCCGGCCTTGGGACCGGGCCGCCGCCGCGGGCTCCACCCGCCGCACCATCGGCGAGAACATCGCCTGCGGGCAGCGCTCCCCCGCCGAGGTGGTCCGCGGCTGGATGAACAGTCCCGGCCACCGCGCCAACATCCTCAAGCGCGATTTCACCCACATAGGCATCGGCCTCGCCGGCGGTGGCCGCGCGGGTACGTACTGGACGCAGCTCTTCGGCGGCTGATCCCTCGTCACCCGCTGCCCACGGCCACGCGTGGCCGTCGACACGAGCTGCCCGCCGCGGCGCCTTTCCGCCAATTCACCGATTCCCCTTCACCGTTTCCGCTTCATCCCCGGGCAATGCAACCCGTGCGCCCTCGGAGCGCGTACAGATGGTGCCGACGTCCGCATCCGCGGCGCGGTCCCCGCCGGCAGTCCAACCGGCAGAAGGCACTCGGGAGAAGAATCAGATGGTCTCAGGAACGGTGGGCACGGGCACGGCGCTGGGCGCGGTGGTGGTCTCCCTGCTGGCGGCCCCGGCACAGGCCGCGCCGTCGGCGGACACGCACGGTGCCGACACCCGACAGGTCGCGGCCACGGCCGCCGCCGCGCCCGACGACGCGGGCCTGCGCGCGATCCTGCGTATGGCGCGGACGCAGGGAGCGCCGGGCGCGATGGCGAGAATCGACGACAACGGCACGGTGCACCGGCTGGTCGAGGGAGTCGCCGACCGGGCCACCGGACGGACCATCAGCACGAACGACCGGTTCCGCGTCGGCAGCATCACCAAGACCTTCTCCGCCGTGGTGCTGCTCCAACTGGTCGACGAGGGCAAGCTGAAGCTCGACAAGTCGGTCAACAGCTATCTGCCGGGCCTGCTCCCCGACGACAGGATCACCGTGCGGCACGTACTGAACCACCGCAGTGGTCTGTACGACTACACCAACGACATGTTCGCCCGGACGGTCCCCGGCTTCGAAGCCGTTCGCAACAAGGTGTTCAGCTACTGGGACCTGGTGAAGCTGTCGCTGAAGAAGCCGCGCACCAACGCACCGGGGGCCGCCTACTCCTACTCGAACACCAACTTCGTCGTCGCCGGCATGCTGATCGAGAAGCTCACCGGGCACGGTGTGGGTGCGGAGTACCAGAAGCGCGTCTTCACCCCACTGCACCTCACCGAGACCTTCTACGTCCACCCCGGCACCGCGATCCCGGGCCGCCACGCCAACGGCTATCTCAGGCCCGACACGGCGGGCGCGGCTCTGGTGGACTCCACCAAGCAGACCGCCTCCTGGGCCCAGAGCGCGGGCGCCATCATCTCCACCGCGCACGACCTGGACGTCTTCACCTCCGCGCTGCTGCGCGGCAAGCTCATGTCCGCCGCGCAGCTGACCCAGATGAAGAAGTGGACGCAGGTCAACAGCAACACGGCCTACGGCCTAGGGCTGCGCCGCCGCGATCTCTCGTGCGGGATCTCCGTCTACGGCCACACGGGCACCGTGCAGGGCTACTACTCGTATGCCTTCACCACGAAGGACGGCAAGCGCAGCCTCACCGCGCTGGCCAACACCTCCAACAACACCACGGTGCTCAACACCATGTACCGCACCCTGGAGTCGGCGTTCTGCGGCAAGCCCGCGGCCAGGGCAGCCACCGCCAAGGCCGCCGCACGGGCCGCCACACCCGGCGCGGCGCCCATGGAGCGCCACGAGGACATCGCGCCCGGCGTCACCCGCGACTGACGCACTCCTGACACGCCGGCTGCTTCCCCGCTGCGTCTCAGCCCTGAGGATTCGGCCGCCGGTGCGGCGGCTGGTCCGGGGCGGGGCGCAGCCTCGGCGCCGGGATGGGCAGGCTGTGGGGTTTGTCGGCGTCGACGGTGAAGGGCTCGCGGTAGTGGTGGATCTCCAGGGGGTCGCCGGTCGCGAGCGTGTACGTGGCCTCGTCCTGCTGGATCTCCACGCGCAGCCGGCGGCCGAGGAGTTCCAGGGAGAAGGCGAGGCGGCTGAAGCGTTCCGGCAGCCGGGGCGCGAACTCCAGGGTGTCGCCGTGGTGCCGCAGACCGCCGAACCCCGCGACCAGGACCATCCAGGTCCCGGCGAGCGAGGCGATGTGCAGGCCGTCGCGGGTGTTGTGCTCCAGGTCCTCCAGATCCATCAGCGCGGCCTCGACCAGATAGTCGTAGGCGAGGCCCGGATGGCCTGTCTCGGCGGCGATCACGGCCTGGCAGCAGGCCGACAGCGAGGAGTCCCGGACGGTGAGGGGCTCGTAGTAGGCGAAGTTGCGGGCTTTGTGCTCCTCGTCGAAGTAGGGGCTGCACTTATACATGGCGAGCACCAGGTCGGCCTGCTTGACGACCTGCTTGCGGTAGATGTCGAAGTAGGGGAAGTGCAGCATCAAGGGGTACTGGTCGGGGCGGGTGGCGGCGAAGTCCCAGCGCTGGTTGCGGGTGAACCCGGCATGCTGCTCGTGGACGCCGAGTTCGTGGTTGTAGGGGATGTGCATGGCGTCGGCGGCGTCGCGCCAGGCCGCGCTCTCCTCCTCGTCGACGCCGAGTTCCGCGGCCCGCCGGGGGTGCCGCTCGACGGCGTCCACGGCGGCCACGAGGTTCGCGCGGGCCATCAGGTTGGTGTACGTGTTGTCGTCGGCGACGGCGCTGTACTCGTCGGGCCCCGTCACCCCGTCGATGTGGAAGTTCCCCTGGTGGTCGTGGTGTCCGAGCGAGCGCCACAGCCGTGCCGTCTCGGTCAGCAGCTCGACCCCGGTGTCGCGTTCGAAGTGTGTGTCGCCGGTGGCGGCGGTGTAGCGGACGACGGCGTCGGCGATGTCGGCGTTCACATGGAACGCGGCGGTGCCGGCCGGCCAGTACGCCGATCCCTCCGAGCCCGCTATGGTCCGCCAGGGAAACGCGGCGCCCCGCAGCCCGAGTTGGGCCGCCCGCTCGCGTGCGGCCGGGAGGGTGTTCTGGCGCCAGCGCAGCGCCTCGGCGACGGCACCGGGCGAGGTGTAGGTGAGGAGCGGCAGGACGAAGGTCTCGGTGTCCCAGAAGGCGTGGCCGTCGTATCCGGAGCCGGTCAGGCCCTTGGCGGGGATGGCGCGCTGTTCGGCGCGGGCGCCGGCCTGCAGGACGTGGAAGAGGGCGAAGCGGACGGCCTGCTGGATCTCCTCGTCGCCTCCCACCTCGACGTCGGCGCGGGCCCAGAAGTCGTCGAGATAGGTGCGCTGTTCGTCGACGAGCTGCTGCCAGCCGCCGTGCCGGGCGGCGGCGAGCGCCGCGTCGACCTGGTCGCGCAGTGCGGGCAGGGAACGGTTGCCCGACCAGCCGTAGGAGACGAGTTTCTCCAGGCGCAGCGTCTGGCCCGGCTCCAGTACGGAGGTCACCGTGAGGCGGGCGACGTCGTCGCTGCTCTCGCTGGTCATGGTGGTCCGGTCTGGTCCCCCGACCGCGTGGTCGGCGGCCGCGGCGACCCGCAGCGCGCTGTTCCGGGTGCGGTGCACGAGCCGCAGCCGGCGGCCCGCCGCGAAGTGCTCCTCCGCCTGCAGCGGCGACTCCAGCGCGATCGCCGCCCGTGGATCGGCGGTGCGGCCGGGCAACTGCTCGTTGGCCACCAGCTCCGACTGGACGACCACCCGGGTCCGGCTGTCCACCGGCTCCACCTCGTAGGCGACGGCCGCGATGGCCCGCTGGGTGAAGGAGACGAGCCGGGTGGAGCGCACCCGGACCGTGGAGCCGGCCGGTGAGGTCCATTCGCAGGTGCGGGTGAGCAGCCCGGTGCGCAGGTCGAGGACGCGCTCATGGGAACGCAGTCGTCCGTAGCGCAGGTCGAACGGCTCGTCGTCCACGAGGAGCCGGACGATCTTGCCGTTGGTGACGTTGATGACCGTCTGCCCGGACTCCGGATAGCCGTAGCCCGCCTCGGCGTAGGGCAGCGGATGCACTTCGTGGACGCCTCCCAGGTAGGAGCCGGGCAGGCCGTGGGGTTCGCCCTCGTCGAGGTTGCCGCGCCAGCCGACGTGCCCGTTGGCGAGGGCGAACACGGACTCGCTCTGCGGCAGCAGTCCGAGGTGCAGCTCGCTCTCGCGCAGGGTCCAGGGCTCGACTCCGTACGACGTGTGGGTGATCACGCGCGCTCCCCGAGTTCCGCCAGATCCCGTACGACGATGTCGGCGCCGTGGGCGCGCAGCGCGGCGCCCTGTCCGACGCGGTCCACTCCGACGACGTACCTGAAGTGGCCCGAACGGCCCGCGTCCATGCCGGCCAGCGCGTCCTCGAAGACGGCCGCCTCGGACGGCGCGACCCCGAGGTCCTTCGCCGCGGCCAGGAAGGTGTCGGGGCGCGGCTTGCCCGGCAGCCGCCGTTCGGTGGCGACGACCCCGTCGATCCGCACGTCGAAGAGGGACTCCGCCCCCACCGAGCGCAGGATGTCGCGGCAGTTGGCGCTGGAGGAGACGACCGCGGTGCGCAGGCCGTGCGCGCGGACGGCCTCGATGTAGCGCAGCGAGCCGTCGTAGGCCTCGACCCCGTCCGTGCGGATCATGGCGAGGAGCAGCTCGTTCTTGCGGTTGCCCAGACCGTGGACGGTGCTGCGGTCCGGTGGGTCGTCGGGTGTTCCTTCGGGGAGTTCGATGCCGCGCGAGGCGAGGAAGGAACGGACGCCGTCGGCGCGTGGCAGCCCGTCCACGTACGCGGCGTAGTCGTCGGCGTCGTCGAAGGGACGGAATCCGGCGCCGTCGCGCCCGCGCAGGAAGTCGTCGAACGTCCGCTTCCAGGCGGCCGCGTGGATCACGGCGGTCTTGGTGATGACCCCGTCGAGGTCGAAGAGGCAGGCCAGGATCTCTTTCGGCAGGCCGAGCTCAGTCATACAAGCAGTCTTCCCCCGGGAACCGCCTCCAGCGGGTGGCGCACGCCACATCGCGCGGCGCCGGGTCAGTCGTACGGGAACCAGTGGTGCTCGTGGGCGTACGCCTTCCCACCCGCCTCCCGTCGCCGATACTGGGGGCATGGAATTCGCTGTCCTCGTGCGCCGGACCGGGCTCGTACGACCGGGGCGGGTATGACCTTCGACGACCTGGTGGAGCGGGCCGCCTCGCTCGTACGTCCCGGCCGACGCGCCCTCCTGGGGATCGCGGGCAGCCCCGGCGCGGGCAAGACGACACTGGCCGAGCGTCTGGTGCGGAAGCTCGACGAGGACGGGCCCTTCCGGGTCGCCCATGTGCCGATGGACGGGTTCCATCTCGCGGACGCCGAGCTGGACCGGCTGGGGCTCCGTGACCGGAAAGGGGCTCCGGACACGTTCGACGCGGCGGGGTACGCGGCGCTGCTGCGCCGACTGCGCGAGGACGAGGAGGATCTCGTCTACGCGCCCGGCTTCGAGCGGGTCCTCGAACAGCCCTTGGCGGGTGCCCTTCCGGTTCCCCGGGCCGCCCGTCTGATCGTCACCGAGGGAAACTACCTGCTGCTGCGCGACGACGCCTGGGCGCGGGCTCGCGCACAGCTCGACGAGGTGTGGTTCTGCGAGCTCGACGAGGCCGAACGCGTCCGGCGGCTGGTCGCGCGCCACGAGGAGTTCGGCAAGGATCACGACAGGGCTGTGGCGTGGGTGCTCGGGACGGATCAGCGCAACGCCGAGCTGGTCGCCGCGACACGGGACCGCGCCGATCTGGTCGTCCGGACGACGGCCATCGGGACAGCCACCGGGACGGCGGTCACCGGGCAGGCGGTCACCGAGGCAGGATCTCCAGTTCGGGTTCCCCGTGGGCATCGCCCACGGGGTCGCCGATCCGCGCGGTGAACGCCTCGGTGCGGACGGTCAGTCGGGCCGACGTACCCGTGAGCGTGGGGGCGTAGGAGCCGCCGGGTCCGTACCGGACGGCGAAGACGTGCAGGTCGTCCGGGGCGCCGGGGGCGGGGTCCGCTTCGAGGGCCGTGGAGGAGACGAGGTGGCGCCAGCCCTCGTCCGGATTGCCGTAGACGCGCGGATCGGCGGCGAGCGCGAAGGCCGCCCGCTCCTGGGTCGTCTCCGCCCGGGCGTCGAAGTGGTCCACGCCCTCGGTCCGGGGGTGTGTCAGGCGCAGGGCGGCGGCGGACCTCACCTCGGCCTCGGCGGTTCTGCGCACCCGCTCGCCGTCGTCCGCGGCGTACGGCAGCCCGGCGAGCAGATACGGGCTGCCCGGGAGGCGTTCCACGGCGACCGTCATCCACAGGCGCGTGCCGTCGGTGACGTACAGGGAGCGGACATGGCGCAGGACATGGTCGCGGCCGACGACCGGCTTCGTGACCAGTTTGGCGGTCAGCGGGCCGGTACGCAGGTCACGGACGCGGACCTCGCCCAGGGGACGGCAGTACAGGAACCCGTCGAGGACCGGGCCGAAGCCGTGCTGCCGGTTCACCACGGCGGGCAGGCAGTACGTGCCCGCCGCTTCGACCAGTGACGGGGTCATCCGGTCGTCGAAGGCCACCGAGACGGAGCCGGCGCGGAGTTGGTGCCGCACCGGGTCCTTCGAGGGCAGGCGGTGCCAGCGGGTGCCGTCCTGGATCTGCCAGACCAGCATGAACGCGAAGTGGCCGTCGACGCCTCCGTCGCGGTGTACCGCGTGCCGGCCCCAGCGGGTGTCGCCCCGGTAGCGGCCGAGGTCGGCGCCGACGCGGTGGCCGAAGTGGCGCAGGCCGAGGACGGCTTCGAAGCCGCAGTGCTGCTCGCTGTACCGGGGGCCTCCCACGTCGAACCCGCCGACGGTCAGGCGCGCGTCGATGTAGCGGGCGAGTGCCTCCCCGTCCTCGGCGAAGACGTCCTCTCCGCTGGTCCGGTGGGCCTGGGCGAGAAAGGACAGGGAGATGGGCCCGTAGTTGTTGTCGTAGGCGCCGCCGTGCTCGGGAGGCAGCAGAGCGCCGCGGTCGCGTACGCGGCGGGCACGGATCTCCTCCAGGTACAGCCGCATGGCACGCGCGCGGACCGATGCGGCGTCCGGGGCGGGGAGTCGCCGGGCGAGCATCAGGCCCCCGACGACACAGCCGATCGCCTGGTTGCCCGCCTCCTGCGGGTTGAAGAAGGTCACCTCGGTCAGCCGACGCCAGTAGCCGTGGGCTAACTCGACCAGCTCGCGGTGCTGTTCGCCGTCGATGATCCCGTCCCCGGCGTCCAGGAGGTTCACGGCCTGGAGCAGCGCCCACACCGTGCTGGGCCAGTCACCGAGGGGGTGTGCGCCTGCCTTCAGAACGTAACGAGCGTACGGTTCACCGGAGTTGCGGTGGCGCAGATTCGGGTAGCCGGGGTTGTCCTCGGTGTAGACCCGCTCACGCAGATGGAAGGCGAGGCTGCGGCGGACGGCTTCCGGCAGGCGGGGGTCCTCCATGCGCTGCCAGGCGAGCGCCAGCAGGGAGGTGATCCCGAGCGAGGTGTCGCCGATGTCCTCTCCGGCGGCGGGGTGTTCGAGATTCCCCTCGGGGGTGAGGCGGGCGAGAGCCCCCTCGGTGACGGCGGCGAGGACGGCGTCGTAGGCGGCCGGATCGTCAGGGAGGTCGTGCAACGGGCCGCGCTGGTACGGGAGATGCATCCGCGGTCACCTCTTCGCGCCGGAGGTCGCCAGGCCCTGGGCCAGGGTCCCGCGGACGTCGGGTAGGTGGATGAGCACGGGTGGGAGCCCACGTGACGCGCCGGCGAACATCCCGGTGTCCGGGCTCCCGGTGTCCGGGCCCTTCCGGGTCACGCGGTGAGATCCACGCCCGTTTCGGCGGGCAGCAGGCGGAGCGGTCCGGGATGTCCGCGGGGGTGGCCTCCGCGGGGTCCCCATCTGGCACGTACGCGGCACGGCGCCGAAAAGTCGCCGAGAAAGATCAACGCGTCGCAAGCCTGTAGCGGCTCCTTCGGCTCGCAGAAGCTCCAGACCCAGATGTGGCGCAGCTCGTGGAGTGGGCCGCGCGGCTACAACAACTGGCACGGGACTGGCCTCACGTCGAACAGCTTCATCGACTACGGATGGTCGACGGACTGCAACGACGGCGGCGGCACCTACTACCCTGCAATGCAGGGCTACGCCAGCGGTATCGGCTGGGGCCCGAAGACCCGCTCCGACAACGAACTGCGCAAGGGATGCGGGACCAGGTCTCCGAATCCGTAGGTGAGCGCATGGCCGAACACCCTCCGCCGCGTTACTCGCCCGAGGGCACCCCCTTGGGTCGCAGCGCGGACAACAACCGGGTTGGCAACAGCTACTCAACCGAAACTCCGCGTGCCCGCAAGCTGTGGTGGCGGGTCAGAGATGCGCTCAGCCGGCCGGTGAAGAACAGCAAGCAGCGCCACTGATCGCGAGGACCGGTGGGGCCTCTCCGTAGCAAAGCGTGGAGAGGCCCCACTTCCTTTCTGGCGCCGTCCGAACCCGCTCCGGCGTCCGCCGGCTTGTTACGGCGCTTTTGGATGAGAGCGCCAGCCCGCGATCTCTCCACGACGCAAACGAAGCCAGGTACGCGAATGCGGTTGAAAAGCGCCCCGATATTGAGTGGGCCTTTGTAGAAGCAGC
This sequence comes from Streptomyces sp. NPDC002935, assembly GCF_040611295.1. Classification (NCBI taxonomy): domain Bacteria; kingdom Bacillati; phylum Actinomycetota; class Actinomycetes; order Kitasatosporales; family Streptomycetaceae; genus Streptomyces; species Streptomyces sp. NPDC002935. The sequence continues at coordinate 337,844 of NZ_JBEXNW010000003.1, read as the reverse complement.
TCGGGTGGTACTCGGCGGGGACCTGGCGGAACCTTGGTAGCGCGGATGGCCACTGACTAGTGCTCTGACCGGGAAGGTTCGCCGGGTTGGCTGTTCCAGCGGTTGGATGTGCGGTGACTTCTCCGAACTAACGGAGAACATCAATTCTTAGGCGCCATCAACGTCGACGTCGAAGCGGGACTGGCCAAGCTCGACACTGGCGGGTGGCGGCCACTACGACCGGCAGCCCTCGGGGATCTGGGTCTGTGACGCTTCCCTGTCCGCGGGTGCGGCGCGCCTGCCGGTGGCCCCACCGGAGTTTCGATATCGCCGGTGTCGGCGCGTTCAGCGCCGCAGGTTCCGAGTGCCACCTGCGCCTCTACCCATCGCCGCCTTCGTGCGTGCGCGCTGCGGGTTCGTCGGGCGACGGTCCGGTGTGGAAGATCGGCCAGCAGATCTCGGTGCGCCACTCGGCTGCCTCTGCGCTCTCGTGGCGCCCGACGGGGTAGTACTCGCGGATCGGGCCGTCCACGGCGAGGGCATGTTCAGCGACGTACGTGCCGAGGGCTCCGTAAGCCAGGTCGATATTCGCATGCGGGCCGCGGTGCACAATCGTCGCCAACTCGACCGCCGGGATGACCAGCGCGTCGACCCGACCCATGGGGCGCAGCGGTCCGGCGCACGGCACGAAGATCGTCGCCGGTCCGTGCCCGTGGGTGAACAGGTCGGTACTGAAGATCCCGCCAGCCGGCGCGTCGGCGGCCAGGCCCTGGGCGTCGAGCGTCGCGTAGATCTCACCGAGCGCACCCTGGTACCAGGTCAACGCCTCGGCAACGTCCACCGTCTCGGTGATCGCAGCCGCCGGCGTGGCCGGAACGCTCCGGCGCCCGATCTCGGCCCGGGTGCCGCCCCGCGGGCGGGTAAGCAGGTCACGCAGCGAGGCGACCGCAGACTGGCTGCGCGCCAACTCCTGCTCCATCTGGCTCAGGTGCGCGGCCAGCAGCGCGTTGCGGGTGTCGAGGTCGGGGGCGGCCAGCACCTTGGCGATCTGCTCGACCGGCATGTCCAGGGCGCGGAAGCGGCGGATGATCTGCGCGGTCGGGATCTGCGCGGTGGTGTAGTACCGGTGGCCGGTGTGCCGGTCCACTTCGTCCGGTTCCAGCAGGCCCACCTGGTGGTAGTAGCGCAGCGTCTTCACGCTCAGGTGCGTGGCCCTTGCGAAGTCCCCGATCGGCAGTGTCGCGTCCATGCCCGCCACTGTGCCACCTCCCCCAAGGGGAGATGCACGGGCGCGCGCGGGCCTTGCACCTCTCGTCGGGGCACGCCCGAGCCTGCTTGCAGGCGGTCGACCGGGCCGCCTGCCGAAGGGAGCCGAAACGATGACCACGCCCACGAGCACCGCCCTGCCGCCCGTCGTCGCCGAGTACCTGGCGGCGGTCAACGCCTTCGACCTGGACCGGATGGTCGCCACCTTCGCCGAGGACGCCTACGTCAACGACGCGCGCCGTGAGATCAGCGGCATCACAGCCATCCGGGCCTGGGCCGAGAAGGAGATGATCGGCGACCACGTCACGATGCAGCCGATCGAGGTCGTCGCGCACTACGGCCAGACCATCGTGCGCTCGCGCTATGACGGCACCTACGACAAGACCAGCCTGCCGGCCGAACTGGTGATGTCGGACTACTTCAGCGTGCGCGACGGCAAGATCGTCGGCCTCGCCGTGATCCGCAACCAGCCCTCCCCGTACTGACAGACACCGCTGTGTCCGGCCCGCCCGAGGCCCGCGGCGCACGCAACCAGCCCGCCGACCCGCGTGCGCCGCCACTTCGTTGCGCACCCATCCGTCCACCTCCGGAAAGCGGGTACCACTTCCCATGAACTACACCCTCGACCCCGAACTCGTCCCCCTCCTGGCCGCCCGCACCGAGCAGGCCGCCGGCGTAGCCGCCCGCGAGCGCGGGGACTGGAGGTCGATTCGCGAAGCTGGCAACCTCGGCCAGGCTGCCATGGCGGCCCTGGTCCCCCCAGTCACCGGGATCAAGACCGCCACCTACTTCGCCACGGCGCCCGACGGCGCCCGGATTGAACTGCGCTGGTACACCACTGGCGAGACCACGGCGCCCGGCCCGGCCGTGCTCTACGCCCACGGCGGCGGCATGATCCTGGGCGACCTGGACGCCTACGACACCCTGCTCTCCTGGTACGTCGCGCACAGTCGGGTGCCGTTCCTGTCCGTCGGCTACCGCCTGGCCCCCGAGGCGAGTGGCACCATGCTCGCCGAGGACGTCTTCGCCGGCCTGACCTGGCTCACCGACCACGCGCACGAACTGGCCGTGGACACCGGACGCATCGCGGTGATGGGCGACAGCGGCGGCGGCGCACCCGCCGCGGCCACCGCCATCCTGGCCCGCGACCGGCACACTCCCCTGGCTCGGCAGATCCTGGTCTATCCCATGCTCGACGACCGCAACCAGAGCCCCGACCCGGCCCGCGAACCCTTCCTGACCTGGACCTACGACGACAACTACACCGCCTGGAAGGCGGTGCTCGGCGACACGTTCGACACCGCGGATGTCTCCCCGATCGCCGCACCGGCCCGCCTGAGCGACTTCACCGGGCTGGCTCCTGCCTACATCGACACCGGTGACCTCGACATCGTCCGCGACGAGGACATCGCCTACGCCGCGCGCCTGGCCGCCGCGGGCGTCCCCGTTGAACTGCACGTCCATCCCGGGGTCCCGCACGGATGGGACCGCCTCGCCCCCCAGTCCGGGGCCGCCCGGCGGGCCTTCGCCGACCGCATCCGCACCCTGGCGGCCCTCTGAGCGGCCGGTTTCGCGGGGGAAACCCGCGATGTCCAGCGCTGACGGCAGGCCCTTGGCAGGGGATCTCCCCTCAGGGGAGATCCCGTCGCGGGGCTGGCTCTTGCACCTCCCCTGACGGCACGCCGCAGGGTTGTCCGTAGCGGCCGATCAGGGTCGCGAGATGAAGGGAGCAAAGTCATGACGACGACCGAGCAGGACAAGGAAGCCATCATCGCCATCGTCCGCGAGATGGCGGCGTCGATGACCGGTGCGCAGAGCACCCGGCACTGGGCGTCCGACGTGCTGTGGTTCGACATCCCCCCGTTCGCGTCCAGGGGCGTCGCCCCGGCGCGAAAGCTGTTCGACGACACCTTCGCCAACTTCGAGTCCTGCAACGTCGAGATCCTCGAACTGGACGCGAAGGTCAACGGGGACATGGGCATCGTCTGCACGGTGCAGAGCACGAACATCGTGCTCAAGAACGGCTCCACCAAGCACGTCATGGCCCGGCAGACCGACTGCTTGGAGCGGCGTGAGAACGGCTGGGAACTGATCCACCAGCACGCCTCCGTCCCGGCCGGCGGCGAGTGGGACGGCAAGATCACCACCGTGTAGGGCCTGATCTGCGACGCGACCGGCCTCCCTGCCGACCGGATCTCCTCGGCAGGGAGGCGCCCGCGACGGCAGACCCTCCCAGCCTCGTCGCGGGGCGCGACGGGGTGAATACGCGACTGGCGCCTACGTCCACAACCCAGCTCGTGGATGCCAACCTGGATCCGCCGTTTCCAAGCGGGCCCGGGTTCCGAGCCGCGGACCTGTTGGGCCACGCAAAGTTCGTCGAGCGGTTCCGGCCGCGGGTCGTGTCCACGACGCTGGCGTTGGCCTGGGTCGCCGCCGGCAAGCGCGCCGCGTACGTAACCGATGGTGATGACCTCTCCGGAAGTGTGCATTTCGCCGCCGGAATCGCTGTGTGCCGGGCTGCCGGCTGCGTGGTCACCGGGATCGACGGCCCCCCGATCGGGCAGGCGGGCCGCGGACTTGTGGTGGCCACCGATGCCGAGACCCACGGGCTCCTGACGTCGATGATCCGCAACCGAAGGTAGGACCGCGTAGGGTTCGCCGGGTTGGGTCAGGCTACGGCTTGGAGGGGGCGTCCGCCCCAGCGGAGGCTACGGATGCGGGCGCGTTCCCGGCGTTGGGCGGCCAGGACCTCTGGGTGGCGGGCGTTGGCGTTGCGCCAGCGCAGGTAGGCATGCAGCGCGCGGGTCTGGACCGGGTGGTTCGGGTGGTTGGAGTTCGCGAGGGTGAACTGCCGCAGCGGTCCGAAGTGCGCCTCTATCGGGTTCGCCCAGGAGGCGTTGGTCGGGGTGAAACGGAGGTGGACGTTGCTGTTCTTCGCCCAGCGGAGGATCCTCTTGCCGTTGTGGGCGGAGAGGTTGTCGAGGATCACGTAGACCGGGGCGCCGTCCGGGCGGGCGGCCCTGATCGACTTGAGCGCGGCCAGGGTGTTCGCGGTGCCCTTGCGGCGGCGGTTGACGCCCCACAGGGTGTCGTCGCCGATCGAGTAACAACCGTGGAAGTACGTGACGCCGTGGGTCCGCTTGTAGGTCGCCGGGAGCCGGTCGGCCCGACCCTGCCGGGCCCAGCAGCTGCCCGCGGTGGGGCGGATTCCGAGCGGCCCGAACTCATCGAACGCGAACGTGCGGTCGGGGAAGCGGTCCAGGGCGTGCTCGATCCGGTCGAGCTTGGCGTCGTAGTCGGTGTCGATGGACTCCTTCCATGTCTTGGTGCGCTGGAAAGTGACGCCACGTCGGGCGAGCAGGCAGCGCAGGGCCTCGCGTCCGATCCGGATCACCCGGCCGTGCACCTTGCGGAGGTAGGCGAGCAGTTTGCGGATGGACCAGCGGGTAAACGGCTGCCCGAGCTTGGCAGGGCGGGTGGTGGCCGTCTGGACGACGAACTCCTCATCGTCAGGACTGAGCAGGCGGGGACGGCCTCCCGCCCACCGAGGGTCCAGGCAGGCCAGGGCGATCTCGTTGAACCGGTGGATCACATCCCGCACCGTGTCCTCGTCCGCCTGCACCAGCCGGGCGATCACCGGCACCCGGTTCCCGCCAGCTGAGGCCAGCAGCATCATCGCCCGCCGGTACCGCACCGAGCTGGTACTGCCCCGACGCACGATCCTCTGTAACTGATGTCCTTCGTGATCCGTGAGCCTTCGGACCCTGACCGGCTCTGCCATCGCATCCCTTCCGAGCTGAACGTCTTGCGACATCCAACCCGTCAAGAGGCCGCCAGCGCCAACCCGGTGAACCAATGTGGTCAGAGCACTAGGTCGGTGGAGTCTCGATGGCCGAGTCAACCTGTACTTGGAACCGTCCATCGGTTGAGAACGGCGCCCCGCGCAGTCCTCGCGTCGGGCTGCCCCTCGATACGAACTACGGGCTGGGCGGTTGCTGAGGTCTGCTGGGGTGGTCAAGCGGGTCGCGAGGGGTGTGGACGGTTGGTGCTGGTCGGCGGGTTGCTGTACTTCACTGCCGTACGGGGTCCCGTCCAGCGCTGTCCGGATCGCTCTCGACGTAGATCTGACGGTCGTGAACATGCACCTCGCCTGCGACCAACCTACGCACAGCGCTCCCCTCAAGCGGACCCTGCTCACTGTCGTCCAAGCGGACGTGCCCAGGTGATCAAGCTGCGCAGAGAACAGTCGTGATCACCCACGGCCGCGGGCTTCTTGCGTCCAGGGCCCGACTCGCCCTGCTTCCCCTATCCGTGACGGTGTGACAGGCCGACGACAGCCAGACCCGCTCAGGCTCCAAGACTCGGCCCCGGGGCCTCCGCACGGGCGGAGTGAAGAACATCACGGCTGGCCTGCCCCACAACCCCCAACTCCCTCTGGGCCTCGGACATGCGCGAACCGGACATGACGCGACACGTCGAAGCCTTGGCTCCCGGACCTGCGATGACAGGGCCCACGGCGGTGTCAGTCTGCTGAAGTATCCTTCCCGCCACCGCACACCGACTGGGAGGATCGAGAGAATTGACTGGCCTGTCCGCTTTCCCACTGCCCTTTCATGCTTCCCGTTCCATATCGTTCGCGACACCGCGAACGCTGCGGGAACTTCAGATGTTGCAGTGCAGCGCACACATTCGGGCGAAGCCGGCGTGGTTCGACAAGATGAACGACGCCGAAATCGTGGCCCGGTGGACGCAAGAGGCGGTCGCCCAGGGCCTCACCGAAGCGCAGGTTCGCTACGTGCTTGCCGAACTTGTGTACTACGCCGCCCTGCGGGACGGACGAACCGGCGTCGAGGTGTCCGCCGTCGACGGGGTGTGGCAGTCGGACACCCTGGTCGACGACAAGCTCAGATCCCGGCTGCGCGAGGCGGTTCAGGTTCTTGAGCAGGTGCCCGAAGCAGAGCAGGACTGGCACCCCGGATCCGACGGCCAGGTACTGGATCTGGTTCACCCCTCACTGTTCTGCCTGGTGAAAGGGGTGAGCGGCGGGCCCGAGCGGGCATGGCAGAACCCGACGAACCGCTACTCGAAGTACGAATTCTCGGAGAAATTCCAGTGGCTCCCCACGGACGTCGACGTCAGTGACGACGGCGATGTCACCTTCCGCTCTTACATCAACAACGTCCACCCCGAGACTCATCGCGAACTGGCCTCCGTCCTGCCGGACTTGTTCGCACGCTTGCGCCCGCTCCTGGAGAACGTGCTCACCGATCTGCGCCATCCGCGGCCCTTGCGGATCGAGGCCGATCCTTACGGGTGGTACGAGTCACGGGAGCCGGAGTATCCGGACAAGTCCTCCTACAGTGATGGTGAGGCCTACGAAGAAGCCTTCCGTGCATGGGAAGAGGCACATGACCTCTGGTGGGAGACCCGCCGCCCGACCATCCCGGACGCCCCGGCCTTCACCCGGCCCGAGTTGCCCGATGAATCCGCCCGGGTCGACCTGCGCGGTCGCCGTCTCCAGGTCATCGTCAAGCTCGCCACCATTCAGCTCACCCCGGACAAGCCCGAGTACCCCGGCGGATCCTGGCATGTCGAGGGGATGTTGAACGAGCGGATCGTCTCGACCGGCATCTACTACTGGGACAGCGAGAACATCACCGAAAGCCGGCTGAGTTTCCGGGCGGCACTCGACGACCCGAACTACGAGCAGAACGACGACAACGGCCTGCGTGAGGTCTACGGCTTGGAGAACGAAGACGCACTGAACCAGGTGCTGGGATCGGCATCGACCCCAGCGGGTCGCTGCCTGGCGTTCCCGAACACCCTGCAACACCGCGTCGGCTCATTCCGCCTCACGAACCCCACCCGCCCGGGATATCGCAAAATTCTCGCGTTCTTCCTGGTCGATCCGTCGGAAAGGATCGTCTCGACATCCGATGTGACACCACAACAACCATGGTCCGACACCTCGACCATGACGCTTGAACAGGCCAAGAGCTACCGCGAACAACTCATGCAGGAACGCAAGTTCTTCGTCGACGAACACAACGAGCAGCTCTACGAACGAGAATTCTCCCTCTGCGAGCACTGAACCTCTTCAACCTGAATACACGCAGGTCCGAAGGGTGTGGATGGCCTGGACGATGCCGTGGCTCGTGCTGCGGTCAGGTCGTGGGCGCGCCCCGGTGTGACCGCGTTCGCCGTCTATGGAGTCGCACTGATTGCCGCTGCCCGCCCGTGCTGGCTCCCACGAGCCGCTCGGTCTCGGCAGGGCCGGAGGCTTCGGGGTCGATGCCGAGGTGCCGCGCCGCGCCGGTGATGTATCCGAGGTCGCCGCCGGGTTCGGCGGCGGCGAGCAGCAGCCAGGTCCGGGTCGGTTCCGGCAGGGCGTGGACCTGACGGAGGTAGTGGGCCTCCAGCCGGCCGCCGAGGGGCAGTGGTTCGGGCAGGGCGAGTCCGCCGGAGAGCTGCTCGGCGGAGAGCTCCTGTCCGAGGTCGGTCAGCGCCAGGGGGTTCCCGGACGTCGTGGTGACGATCCGGGCCGCGACCCGGGCGTCGAGCTGTCCGGGGACGGCTTCCCTCAGCGGTTCGAGGGCGAACGCGTCCTCCAGGCCGCCGACTTCGGTGACCGGCAGCCCGGGGGCACGTCGAATCCGGTGCGGGCGGTGAACAGCAGACCGACGCCCTCGGCGTGCAGCCGTCGGCCCACGAAGGACAGGACTCCAAGCGATTCGTCGTCGAGCCACTGTGTGTCGTCGACGCAGCACAACACCGGGCGCTTCCTGGCCGCTTCGGCGAGCAGCGTCAGCACCGCGAGCCCGACCAGGAAGCGGTCGGCGGGCGGACCGTCGGCCAGTCCGCAGGCCACGCGCAGCGCGGCGTGCTGCGTGGGCGGGAGCGCGCCGGAGTCCTTGAGCGCGTCCAGGCCGTCCCGTCCGTCCAGCAGCGGGATGAGCAACCGGTGCAGCGCGGCGAAGGGAAATCCGGCGGTCTCGGACTCGACCCCCGCCACCGTGACCACCCGCAGGTCGGCGGCCTCCGCCCGGGCGTGCTCCAGCAGCGCGGTCTTGCCGATCCCGGCGTCTCCGCGCAGCACCACCACACCGCTCAGCCCGTCGCGAAGGCCGGCCACGAATCGTTCGAGGACACGGCGTTCCCCGGCCCGCCCCTTGAGAATCAACGCCACCCCTTCGGAAGGTTCGGGTGGCGAGTCGACGATGTGGCGCTCCCTCGCGCACGCCGTTTCCTCACGTTCCCCTGTCCTGCCCATCCTGGAGGGACCGGACCGGAAACGGGGGCTGGTGGCGGAAGTCCAAGACCATGTTCCGCTTCGCCGGCTCCACGGTCGGGGCGGCGGGCGGTCGCACTCTCGTTCCGCTGGGCGGCCTGGGGTAACTCGCCCCAGCCGGTACAAGAGTTCACCCAGGAGCCCCGCACGGACCGAAGACGCGGGAGGTCGCCGGGGCGGGCGGGGCGACCGTCATCGCGCCGCCCGCCCCGGCTGCTTCAGGGGGTCGCCGTCCTGGATTCCAGGTCGGCCCGCGTGTCGTTGCCGTAGACGCCGGACTCGTCGCCGCGGATGCCGTACCAGACCTGGAAGCGGGCGACGGCCGCGGTGAGTGCGGCGTCGTAGGTTCCGCTGGTGCTGCCGTGGTCGTACACGTTCGGGATACGGAGCAGGCGTTGCTGCAGCGCCGTCACCTCGGGGCCGCTGGCGCCCTCCCGGAGGGTGCCGGCTCCGTCCGGGTCGGGGGCCCCGGACGCCCGGGCGGCGGGAGCGGTCGAGGAGTGGGCTCCGGCTCCCGCCGGGGACGAGTCGTCGTGGCCCGCGCCCGGCACCAGGAGAGCGAGGGCGAAGCCGATCAGGGCCGCCGCCGCGACGGCGACCGTGATCGCGGCGCGCCGCAGGCCGGCGCCACGCCCGAGGCCGTGACGGTTCCCTTGCCCTCTCCGGTTCGGGCCTCCGCTCTCGGCGGCGAGTGCGTCCTGGCCGTCCGTCCGCGGCGCACCGTCGGTGTAGTCCTCCCCGACCGGGACCGGTGGCAGCTCCTCGGTCTCGTCCTCCTCGAGAGGCGGCAGAAGCCGTGCCGTCGTCGCGGGCACGGTGACCGGCTCGTACCCCTCGTCCGCGTCCATTCCCTCTTGCTCGCGCACCAGCCGCAGCAGCTCCGCCAGCGACTCTGAACGGCGGCGACGCTGGATGTACGTGGGTTCGATCACGGAGCGCCCGGTGGGCTGCCCGCGTTCGGGCGATGTCGGCACACTGCTCTCCTTCCGTACACGCGGTCTCCCGCCGTCCGTGTGCAGTGATACGGGGGCGCGGGCCCGGACGTTCAGGGCGCCGGCCCGCTCGACAGACGATTCGATTTCGCTCGACACGATCACCCGGAGGCGACGGCCCGCGGCCTCGCAGCCCCGTGGAACAGAGGCCCGTGGGCGTCACGCGGTCCTTCCCGTGCGACCACCGGGCCCGTTCGTCATGGACGAATCAAAAGCCTAGTTGGCGGAAGGTTGACCAAATCGCTGGAGATCACTGACGGACGCGTCTATACGGTCGGTCGCATGCCCCCACAGCCTCCGAGAACACCGGCGTTGCCGGTCCTCCCCTATCGGAAACCCACCCGGGACCGGGACTACTGGGTCTTCGACAACGTGCTGCCCGACGTCGATGCCGTACGGGCCCGGTGCGTCGGCAAGGACGACTGGGTCAAGGGTCATCCGTACACCTCGGAGAGCTGGCCGGGTCTGCGGACGATGCCCGGACTCGAGCCGGATGAACTGACGCGCGTAGAGCGGTTGGTGAAGAAGGCCACCGGTGCGCAGAGGTTGTGGCAGCAGACGACACCATCGGGCGCCACGCTCAACCACAACTGCGTCCAGGTCGTCGGCGAGGAAGGGGGCGAACCGCGCCCCCACACGGATTCCCGCGCCCTGTGCCGTTACGCCGCGGTGCTCTATCTGAATCCGAACGTCTCCAAGGACTGCGGAACCAGCTTCTTCCGGCAGAACCTGCCCGGCGGCCGCCTGGGCGGCAACGTCGTCACCGCGCCACACAACAATCTGGTCGAGGCCCTGGGTACGCGCTTCGTCCCGCCGGACTCCTTCGTCGAGGACATCCGCGTTCCGCACCGCTACAACCGGCTGCTCCTCTACAGCGCCAACCTGATGCACAGCGCCACCGACTACTGCGGGACCACGATGGAGAACAAACGGATGACCGCCGTCTTCTTCTGGATGGCGTGACCCGGGCCGGCTCGCGGACCGGCTCCCAGCGTCAGAGGTGGCCCTGGACCGGGAGGTCCATGGCCACTCTCCGCTGTCTTGGACAGGAAACCCGACACGAAGCGTCGCCAATTTCGAGGCGATATCCGGACATTACCGGGCCGCCGCCGGATTACATCTGTGTCAACTCCTGGTGGCCGAGAGATGAGCTCGTCATGATGGGCGCATGACCTTGGCCTCCCGAGCCATGACGCGACTGGCGAACTGGCCGGACCTCGCGGAGTCCCTGCCGAGTTGCGGCACGGGGCGCGCACTGTGCGCGGCGCAGTGCGAGATCGTCCATTTCCATTCGGACCACGACGTGGACCTGCACCTCACGGACCGGGCCATCCGGCGCTTCGAGGACCACCTCAAGGACTCCACGGCCATCCGCATGGTGCCCGGCTCGCGCTGGGTGACCATCCATCTTGAGGTCGACTCGGACATCGACCTCCTGCTGACCCTGGTGAGTGTCGCCCTTCAGGCCCATCTGAACGGGCACATAGCGGGCGACGACACCTTGTCGGCGGGCTGCAACGACGGCTGACCGCCGAGGTCGAGGACCGTTTGCGGCCGGACGCTCCCGTGCGCTGCCTGCCGGACCCGGGAACCGAGGGCTGCCGCCCGCCGAAGCGCCTCCCGAACCGCCGCCGAGCGCGCCGGCCAAGGCACGGACGAGCCCCGGCACTCGCACAAGGAGCGAGTGCCGGGGCTCGTCACCGGGTCATCGGACGGCGATGACCCGGCGCGTCACGAGCGGGTGCCCGTCGCGCGCCGACGACGCGTGGCGACGGTGATCGCGCCACCGGCCGCGAGGACGGCCACGGCCGCGCCCGCGATCGGCAGGGTGCTGCCGCCGCCGGTCTCGGCGAGGTCGCCGGACGGGGTCGACCCGCCACCGTTCGGCGAGGGGGCGGCCGACGTGGAGGACTCGGGGGCGGACGGGGTCGCGGACGTCTCGGGAGCCGACGGCGTCGCCGGAGTCGCGGGCGCCGACGAGGCCGGGGTGCCGGGCGTCTCGGCGGGCGGCGTCGAGGCCGGCGGGGTCTCGGGGGTGGTCGGCTGAGCGGTGCAGTCCTTCTTGCCGCCGTTCCACGCCATGATGAGCTTGTCCTTGATGACCGCGTGGTCCGGCCCCGCCGGCAGGTCACCGTGCTCGAAGCCGTCCTGGGCGTCGTGCTTGCCGTCGAACTTGACCGCGCCTCGGTACAGGTCGATCTGCGCGAAGCAACCGGCGTCGGGTACCGAGATGTCGAGGGAGTCCGTGGCCCCCGGCTTCACCGAGACGGTGTCGAAGTCGTGGAAGACCTGGACCCCGGAGGTCTTGAAGGTGGCGCCGTGCGCGCGGTACGCGGCCAGCGAGGCCGTGCAGCTGCCGGCGTCGTCCGCGGCCCGGACCTTGATGTGGACCTTGCCGTCCTCGGTCGGCTTCAGGTTCTCGTCGTCGACCTGGACGGAGTCGTAGAAGTGCGTTCCGTCCAGGGAGAACTGACACCGGTCGGCCTCGGTCGCCGTACCCGCCCCCTGCCCGGGGGTGAACCCGCTGCCGGTCTTGTCCCAACCGTCACCGCCGGGCTTGTCGGTCGCCGACGCGGTCGTGGTGACCGCGCAGAGAGCGAACGCCGCCGCGCCCGTCCCCAGCAGGCAGCGAAGGGTGACACGTCTCGCTATGGACATGCGGATCCCATCCTGATGATGCGAGACCCGGTCGACGGCAGCGGGCAGCACACGGCAGCCGGGGGCCGTCCCGGGGATAAGTGGTCGAAGAACACTGGACCCATTGGTCACGTGGGCCACAGCTCGACCACATAGTCGATCACCTCCTACGGGCTGTCAACTTCACTCCCTACGCGGCGACTTCACGAGTGAACACAAATCGGCCACATAAGGAATCCGGTACTCCAGAGCCACCGGGGCACCGGACACGCGACCGGCCGAGCGAACACGGGGGCAGGTTCGGTGACGGTGATTCGGTGAGGGTGATTCGGTGACGGGCGTAGTTCGCAGAAACGTACAAGGCACTCAGTTCCCTGCATGAGCGCACCGAGTGCCATCGTGTCCGTTTCGGTGCTAGTTTCCGACCATGAACGAGGCATCCGGGCGCCGTGAGCCCGCCGACGCGACCACCGTCAAGCCCCCGATGCGGGACGCCCTGGTGGGAGCCGCCTTCCAGCTCTTCCTGGAGCGCGGCTACGAGGAGACCACGGTCGACGACATCGTGGCGCTCGCCGGGGTCGGCCGCCGTTCGTTCTTCCGCTACTTCCCCTCCAAGGAGGACGTGGTCTTCCCCGACCACGAGCGCTGCCTGGCCGACATGACGGCGTTCCTGAGCGAGGAGACCGACACGGACGACCCGGTCCTGCGCGTCTGCGACGCCGCCCGGCTCGTGCTGCGCATGTACGCCGAGAACCCGACGTTCTCCGTCCAGCGCTACCGCCTCACCCGGAAGGTCCCCGGCCTGCGCACGTACGAGCTGTCGGTGGTCTGGCGTTACGAGCGCGCCCTCGCCGAGTATCTGCGCGGGCGCTCCGCCGGCCCGGGAGGGGACACGCTGCGGGCCGATGTCGTCGCTGCGGCGGTGGTCGCCGCGCACAACAACGCCCTGCGCTCCTGGCTGCGTTCGGACGGAAAGGGGGACGCCGCGGAGGCGGTCGACCACGCGCTCGGGTACGTCCACGACACTTTCGGCTCCTCTACCGGCGAACCGACGGACGGGAATCCGGACGGGACGCCGGACGAGACGCCGGAGGACGTGGTGGTCGTCGTCTCGCGGCGCGGAGCGCCGATGTGGCGCGTGGTCCAGGAGATCGAGTCGGCCTTCGGGCGGGACTGAACCCGGACCCATGGCCGCGCGTACCCTCCTTCCAGATTGAGGGTACGGAGTGCCTTTACGGGTGACACTCAGTGCCATAACCTGTGGTCGTGCACGGCGATCCGCGCACATCAGATTCCGGCCGAGCGCAGGGAGATGCCATCGTGTACCACCCAGGAATCGCCCTTCACCCGGGCATCGGCTCCGCGACGGACGTGCTCGACACCGGTTCCGAGGAGCACGCCGGGGACGTCCTGCTCTTCCAGCGGTGCCGCTGGTGCGCCACCGCCATGTACAACCGCCTGCTGTGTCCCGTGTGCGCGGGCAGCGACCTGCGGACGGAGGCGAGCGCGGGCACGGGCGTCGTGCGCCACTCCACGGTGATCCACCGCAACACCCCGGCGGCCCGTAACGTCTCCCTCATCGAGATGTCGGAGGGCTTCACGGTCCGGGGCCGGGTCATGGGCTCGCCCGCCACCATCCACAGCGGAGACCGGGTCCAACTCGCCACCGCCCAGGACCCGGTGCGCCGGCAGCCGGTGTTCCAGCTCGTCGACGGCTCGTACGGCGGCTGGAACTGAGGACCCACGGCGGCCCGCACCGCGAGCCGCCGTCCGCCGTCCGCCGCCAGCCGCCAGCCGCCAGCCGCCAGCCGCCAGCCGCGAGAATGACAGACCTTGGGACAGTGCCCCGGGACGGACAGCCGTGCGCGGCTGAACGAACCGGTGTGCGGGACCGGTCCGTTCAGCCGCGGGGCGACGGACGTCAGCCGTAGGTGATGTCGGACGTCGCGTACTTGCAGTAGGTGCTGTCGGGGCCGCTGCCGTTCGTCGTCGGCTCCGCGCCGGTGTTGTTGCCGATGTACTTCTGGCAGGGGACGATCTTCTTGCTGCTGTCCCCGACGATCTTGATCGACCTGAGGGTCGCGCTGTCGCCGTAGTTGGTGTTGATGCCGACGAGTTTGCTTCCTTTGTAGGTCGCCTCGATGGCGCTGAGGTTGATCGTCCGCTTGTACTGCGTCTTGCAGTTGCCGCAGGACCGGACGAACGTGCCGAAGGTCTGTACGGCGAAGTTCGACACATTCAGCGTTCCGGCGCCGTTGAACTGGAACACCTTGTCGCTCGCAGCCTTCGCGCCCCCGCCGCTGACGGTGTAGACGTTGGACGACGAGGAGCCGAGGAACGTCGCCGCGTCCTCGCCGACATCCTCCCACCAGACGTTCTGGAGCGTGCAACTGCCCAGGCAGTGAATGCCGTCGGCGGCGGGCGCCCCGATGATGACGTTCTTCAGGACGGTGCCCGCGGCCAGCTCCAGGATCGGCCCCTGGTCCTCGTCCTGGCTGTCCGAGCCCAGGTCACCGGTGCCGTAGAGACGCTTCATCCCGTAGTCCTTGGTGCCGGAGACCGAGATGGTGGAGGAGACGGCCTGACTGCCGGTCGCCGTGGGCCAGGTGGCGGCGCTCGCCGGCGTCAGGGCGCCGTCGGCCATCACCATGGCGGCCGAGAGGCCGAGCGCGGCGAGGGCGCCGGTGAGGGCGCGCCGCCGGGCGCGCGGGCGTGCTGGTGAGGTCATGTCCCAAGCCTTCTTCCAGGTGGGGGTGGTGGAGTGGGGATGCTCGAAGGTGGGGGCGGTCAGAGCTTTCCGGAGCCCGCACCGGAGGTCACCGAGGCGACGACGGTCGAGGCGGACTCGGCGGTGTAGCTGTAGGACGGCTTCGTGAACGTGCCCACCTGCGAGATCTCGGTGGTTGCTCCGCCGAGGTCGTTGCCGGTGAGGTTGGCGTAGCCGTCCACATCGCTGTCGCGGCTCGTGGTGACGGCGACCGCCGTGCTCCGGAAGACGTTGTTCTCGACGAGCATCTGGGCGCCCATGCGGGAGTGCACGGCGGTGTCGGCGCCGACGACGTAGTTGTCGTAGAAGTGCCCGGTGCCGAAACGCAGGCTGGGGATGCGGGAGTTGACGTTGTTGAACCAGTTGTGGTGGTACGTCACCCGCAAGTGCCCGGTGTCCTCACTGCTGTTGCTGTCACTGTGGCCGACGAGCGAACCCTTGTAGTGGTCCTTGAAGGTGTTCCAGGAGACGGTGACGTAGTCGGAACCGTGGGTGATGTCGAGCAGGCCGTCGTAGTAGTCCTTGTCGTGGTCACGGTCCGACGAGAAGGCGTTGTGGTCGATCCACACCTTCGTCGAGGCCTGGACGGTGATGCCGTCGGCGGGTGCGACCGGCTTGCTGATGTTGAGGTTGCGGACGACGACGTTGGTGACCTTCTTCAGGCGCAGTCCGCCGCCGGTGAACCCGGACGCCGAACCGACGCCCAGCACCGTGGTGTTGGAGCCGATGTCGACCTGGCCGCTCAGCGAGATCAGGCCGTTGACCTTGACGACCTTGGCCGAGTTCCCGGTGACCGCGATCCTGAAGGCGTCGAGCGTCGTGACGGTGACGGCGGTCGAGCTGCCGCCGCCGGTGGTCCCGGCACCGAAGCCGACCGGCGAGGTCTCGGCGGCTCCGGCCGACTGCGGCAGGACGAGCGCCATGGTGACGGCCAGGGCGGCGGCCCCGGTCGTCGCCAGGGCAAGGCGTGAGGAGCTCTTCCGTGGGGGGCGAGTACGCATGCGGGTGTGTCCCTTCGGAGTCGACCGGGTCATGTACGCGAATGATGAACTTGCATCTGAACGGCGTGAAGTGTGCGGCATTGCGCGTACAGACTGAACGCGGTCTGGATGACGGCGACTTGCCCAGGTGGTGCGGCTCGGAGATCTGATGTCTCGTATACGAGATGTCACACGCGGGTCACGCTGTTGAACGGGAACGTATGGGGTAAGCGCTTTCTAGTCAACGCTTCCCGCAGAACACATCCGGCCAACTCACGTACCACCCACGTACCACCCGGGCACCCACTCGATCCGGCAACGACCGGGCGCCGTACGACCCGGCCCGTTCTACGCCCGGGAACGCGGAAAACGGCCGTACGGGGGTCCCGGTTGTGCGGAACCCCCGTACGGCCGTCGTATGACCGCCGGACTCATGGCGTCACGGCTCATGGCCTCACGGCTCATGGCCTCACGACGTCACGGCGTCACGAAGACACGGTGATGCGAATGCCGACCGTGCCGCTCTCGCCACGGCGCAGGCGGCTGCCGAACAGGGTGAGACGGCCCATCAGCCCGTACTTGCGGGCGATGAGCTTCCGGTAGCGGGCGGTCTCCGCCGCGTCGAGGATCTCGGCCGTGGCGGCCATCTGCTCCCCCGTCGGCCTGCCGCGCACGTCGCACGGGCCGACCAGGACGTCGGCCCGGTTGCGGATGCGCTTCACCTTCCAGCTGTCCGCGACGGTCCAGGCGCCGAGCGCCGCACCGTCCGGCACCACCCACACCGGCGTGGCCACCCCCGTACCGTTCTTGCGATAGCTGGTGATCAGCAGGTACTTGCCCGATCCCAGCGCGTCCAGCGAGGCCTCGTCCATGGCGGAAGTGTAAGCGGACCGGTCCGCGAGACCCGCGGCGGCCGAGCCGTCCGGGTCAGGACAGCTGGCCGTTGTAGTCCGGCAGCTTGAAGGTGCGCTCGGCGTGGCCGCCGACCAGGTCGGTGGTGTTGTTGCCGACGTTGGCGATGATCGTGTAGCCGAGGGACTCGATCTGCGCGCGCTTGCCGGTCTTGTACGCGCTGACCTCGTCGAAGAGGTCCGGCAGGTCACGCACGTAGAGGCCGTCGACCGGGTAGCCGACGCACTTCAGGTTCCACTTGGTCTCACTGGCGATGATGCCCGGCCGCGCGGTCACGAAGAAGACGGCGACACCGCGGGAGTGCGCGTAGCGGGCGAGCGCCAGCGAGGCCTTGACCGCCGGGGTGGGCAGCTCGTACCAGGGGTGGAAGTCGGTCTCCAGCGTCGTGTTGTCGATGTCGAAGACGAGCGCGAGCTTCTGACCGCCGGCGGCGGCGGTGCGCTGCTCGACGTACGGCGTCGCCTGGTCGATGACGGCCTGGACGTCATGCTGCCAGGTGCCGTAGTCGACGCCGGCCGTCGCGGTCGTGCTCGCGACCGCCTGGGCCGGGGCCGCGGCGGCGGACCCGGCCGCCGTGACCGTCCCTCCGATCCCCAGCGCCACAACCGCCGACACCACCCCTATTCGGCGCACCACACCGCGTCCCGTCATGCCTGTCCCCTTTTCACGTCTGCTGTGTACATCTGCTGATGGAGTCCGCGAACATCGCGACGGCGACAGTGTCTTGGGACCGTCGCCGCGGCAGACATGATCCTGGCGGCGCGTGTACGGAGGGGGAAGAAGTAGTTACTGATCGGTAGAGATCGTGGTTCGCGCGACACGGGGTGCCCGCGGTGCGGTGGCAGCCCCAGGCGTCCCGTGTGAGCCTGGGGCTTGCGGCTGGCACCAGTGGAGAGAGGCTGCTCGGATGCAAGGACCGAACATCGTCGTCGTCGGCGCGGGTTTCGCCGGAGTCGAGGCCGCCCGGAGCCTCGAACGGACGCTCACCCCCGGCGAGGCCCGGATCACCCTGATCAGCCCCACCGACTATCAGTTGTATCTGCCGCTGCTGCCGCACGTCGCCGCCGGTGTCGTCACTCCCCAGTCCGTGGCACCCTCGCTGCGCCGGATCCTGCGCCGCACCGCACTGGTGCCGGGCGGGGTGATCGGTGTCGATCCCGGGGCCAAGGTCTGCGTCGTCCGCAAGATCACCGGGGATCTCGTCGACCTGGGCTACGACTACCTGCTCCTCACTCCGGGGAGCGTGACCCGCACCTTCGACATCCCCGGCCTCGCGGAAGAGGCGCGCGGCATGAAGACGCTCGCCCAGGCCGTGTATCTGCGCGACCACGTGATCGCCCAACTCGACCTGGCGGCGGCCACGTCGGACGACGCCGAGAAGGCGGCGCGGCTTCAGTTCGTGGTGGTCGGCGGCGGATACGCGGGCACCGAGACGGCGGCCTGTCTGCAACGTCTGACCACCGCGGCGGCGGAGCGTTACCACCCCCGCATCGACCCCGGGCTCATCAAGTGGCATCTGGTCGACGTCGCCCCGAAACTGCTGCCCGAACTGGGCGACAAGCTGGGCGCGAGCGCGCTGCGGCTGCTGAGCGATCGCGGGGTGCGGATCTCGCTGGGCACGTCCGTCGCCTCCGTCACCAAGGACGAGGTCACCCTCACCGACGGTCGGGTGCTGCCCTCCCGGACGCTGGTGTGGACCGCCGGGGTCGCGGCGAGCCCGCTGGTCGACTCGCTGGGCGCGGAGACCGTGCGCGGGCGGATCGTCACCGAACCCGACTTCAGGGTGCCGGGGCTCGACGGGGTGTTCGCGCTGGGCGACGCGGCGGCGGTGCCCGACCTCGCCAAGGGCGACGGCTCGCCGTGCCCGCCGACCGCCCAGCACGCGGCCCGGCAGGGCCGGCACGCCGCCAAGGTCCTGGTGGCGAAGCTGCGCGGGGAGCCCTCCTATCCGTACCGGCACCGGGACCTCGGCCTGGTCGTCGACCTCGGCGGCCACGACGCCGTGTCCAAGCCGCTGGGGATCGGTCTCAAGGGCGCGCCCGCGCAGGTCGTGGCCCGCGCATACCACCTGTACGCGCTGCGCACGGGCGCGGCCCGGTTCCGTACGAGTGCCAACTGGCTGCTCAACGCCGTCGCGGGCGACGACTTCGTCCGCACCGGCTTCCTCGCGGACCGGAAGGGAACCCTGCGGGACTTCGAGCGTACGGACGTGTATCTGACGCCGGACGAGATGACCGCCCGGACCCGCTCCCGCGCGTAGGCCGGGCCCGGCGGGATCAGGTCGCGCCGCCCCGCCGGTCGGGTGTGCTCCGGAGCAGGGCCAGGTAGCGGCGGCCGAACAGGTAGGCGTCTCCAGGCCACCGGGCGGAGAGGTAGTGGCCGTCCTGGACGACGAAGGCGTGGGTGTCGTCGCCGGCGGTGCCGCGCCGGGTGAGCGTGCGCGGGCCGCGTTCGAACCGGCCGCCCGGTTCGGTGAGGGCCGCCCTGACCTCGTCCTCGACGTAAGCGGGATAGGTGCGGTAGTAGCGGCCGAGGCGCCAGGCGGTGGTGAAGTACGCCGTACGTTCCATGTACTTGGGCAGACAGGTCGTCCGGCGGTCGGCCAGGACGCTGCGGCCGGTGGCCGGGTCCTGGGCGCGGGCCAGGACGAGGACGCCGTGACAGATCGCGCCGACGGGTCGGCGCAGGGCCCAGAACCGGGCGATCTGCCCCTGCAGCGGCGCTGAGCCGAGGTACTGCCGCATGCCCGGCGCGTGTCCGCCCGGGAGCAGCAGTCCGTCGAAGTCCTCGACGTCCACGTCGGCCCAGGAGACGGTGGCCCGGAAGCCGGCCGACTCGGTCAATTCCTCGTAGAAACGGCGGGGTTCCCGCTCCGCGCCGAGCTGTCCGAACAGTACGCCCGTCAGCAGCCGCGGATCCGCCCGCGGCCGGGTGCCCGCGCCCTCCGTCGCGAAGACGACGTCGTGGCCCGCCTGCGTCAACATCCGCCAGGGTACGGCGACTTCGGTGACGTCGAAGTCGTGGTCGGGGAGCGGAATCAGCACACGCATGCACTCATCATGGCAGCCGGCTCCCGGGGCGATCCGGCCGCCTCGACGGGACCTCGGGGCGGCGGTGAACGCAGGGGCGTGGGCGCACGTATGAGGGGAGGGCCCTCGACCGGGGTCCTCGGCGGCGGTGACGCCGCTCCGTTCGGCTTCGGGAGCCCATGCATGAGGCACGCACGACGACGGATCGTCCGACGGGGGGCGCGCCTCGCGGCCGTCGGCGGGCTGCTCTGCGGGGGGCTGATGGTGACGCACGCGATGGCGAGCGAGCCGTCCGACGCGTCGCGTGCCACGGGAAGTTCGGCGCAGGCAGCCGCGGACACGGGTGCCGGGCTGGTGTCCCGGCTGGGCGCTTCGCGGACCGCCGGAAGCTGGATAGCCGACGACGGGCGTCCCGTCGTCGCGGTCACCGACGCGGGCGCGGCGGCCGAGGTGAAGCGGGCGGGCGCTCGCCCGAAGGTCGTGTCGCACAGCTTGGACGACCTCAAGTCCGTCACGCAGACGCTCAGTTCGGCGCCCCGGGTGCCGGGCACGGCCTGGGCGGTGGACTACACGAAGAACGAGGTGGTGGTGCAGGCCGACAGCACGGTCTCCGCCACCGACTGGTCCCGTATGACGAAACTGGCCGACGGCATCGGTGACTCGGTGCGGATGAGCCGGACCCAGGGTGCCTTCACCACGCGGGTGAACGGCGCACAGGCGATCTTCTCGACCGGCGGGCGCTGCTCCACGGGCTTCAATGTGACCAGCGCGCAGGGCGAGTTCATCCTGACGGCCGGGCACTGCGGTCCCGCCGGGTCGGTGTGGTTCTCCGACAACTCGGGCCGGCAGCAGGTGGGCCGCACGGTCACCACGGCGTTCCCCGGCAGCGACTTCTCCCTCATCCAGTACGACGCCGGACAGCAGCAGACGGCGGCCGGGAGCAACATCGTCGCCATCGGCGGCGGCAACGGCGTACGGATCAACGGCGCCGCCGATCCGACCGTGGGCCAGCGGGTCTTCCGCAGCGGCAGCACCAGCGGGCTGCACGACGGCAAGGTGACCGCGCTCAACGCGACGGTCAACTACCCGGAGGGCACGGTCACCGGACTCGTCGAGACCACGGTGTGCGCCGAACCGGGCGACAGTGGTGGCCCGTTGTTCTCCGAGGGCATCGCGCTGGGGGTGACCTCTGGCGGGAACGGGGACTGCAAGATCGGCGGTACGACGTTCTTCCAGCCGGTCACCAAGGCTCTGACGGCGCTGGGAGTGACGCTCGCGGGTCAGCCACAGGGTTCTGCCGGCGCTGCGGGCCAGGCGTCGTCGGTCGCACCCTCGGCACCGGCTTCGGCGACGGCCTCCCAGGGTGCGGGAGCGGCGGGCTCGCCGGGCTCCGCGGCACCGGGCGCGGTGGAGGCGGTGGGCAGTACGGGGGCCGGGACCGCCGAGACGTTCGTCTCCGGGCTCACGAACCCGCAGAACGTCGGCCCCGGCCTGCTCGTCATCGGGGGAAGCATCATCGCGCTGGTGGCGACCCGCTTCATCCGCACTGAGCAGGACCGCAAGGCCTATCGGCGGCAGTATTCGCAGAGTTGGGGCTGAGCGGATCGGAGTCCGGACCCGGCGGCCGGAGTTGGAGCCGAGCCGCCGGGGATCGGTGCGAGGTCCGAGGTCCGAGGCGCTGGCTCCCCTCGAAGGGGAGCCCCGGCCGGTACGCGGAAGGTCAGGCGGCCCGAGCCGAAGAGGGCGGGGCGGCTTCCGCCCACTCCAGCACGAGTCGCTGGTACTCCCGCCGCTCTTCCATGCTCAGCGTCCCGCCCGCCCGGAACCAGAGGGCCCGGATCTCCTCGTTGACCTCGGCGGCGGACCGCTGAGTGTCGGTATCAGGAGTGGTGGACATGGCGTGAAGCATACGGTCCTTGACGTGAAGACGATGTGAGTAAAGCCGCACCGGCCGACATAACGGACCGTGAAGCTCGTCACTCACGTGCCGGGCTTGCGGCCGTACACGAAGACGTCGTCGCCGTTCTTCAGCAGTGACCAGTACTTCTTGGCCGTGGTCGACGTCATGTTGACGCAGCCGTGCGAGCCGGGCGGGTTCCACATGCTGACACCCACCGAGTGGAAGGCCTGACCGCCGTCGAAGAACTGGCTGTACGGCATGGACACGTTGTAGATGCTCGATACGTGATCGATGTCACGCCAGTAGATCTTCTTCAGGCCGGTGCGGGTCTCGTAGCCGTCCCTGCCCGTGCGGACCGGGACCGGTCCGTAGACCAGCCGGCTGCCGTCCTGGATCCAGCTGAGCTGGAGCGTCAGGTTGACGCAGGCGATACGGCCCTTGTTCACCGGGCAGTTGCCGGCCCTGTTGGGGTTGGTCCCCACGGCCTTCTGCTTGTTCATGAGATCCATCACGCCCCAGGTGACGGGTCCCGCGTAGCCGATGTTCGGGGTGATGCCGTGCTTGGTCTGGAAGGCCTGGATCGCCTTGCAGTCGGCGGTGGACTGACGGCCGTCGACCGGTCGCCCGAGGAACTTCTCCACCTGCTTCTGGTTCGGGCCGGTCGCCGTCGTACAGCTCGCCGCCTGCGCGGGCGTCGAGCCCAGGGCGAGGGTGAGCGGTGCGACGAGTCCGGTGAGCCCGAGCGCGACGACGCCTCGTCTGTGCATGTCCCCCATGGCGGGCCTTCCTGTCGTATCCATCGTTGTCTGCCTGTCCAGACCGTCCTTGAGGGTATTGCGTTGTACGGCCGATCCGGCTGGGACCAAACAGTGACATTCCTCGCTGCGCCGATACGCCGCCGTCCGACAGCACGCCCGGCGCCCGGGGGCCGGGGCCGGCCACAGCGTCGGGCCCATCGCCCGGACGAGCATGTCCGGTGTATCCGGGTGAGCACGTCCGGCGTGTCCGGGTGCGAGGCGATACCTCTCGGCATCAGTCCAGTTTCCCGTGATTGGACCGGGGATCTGACGGGCCTCCCCTCCTACGCTGTCGTCATGCACCCCACCCTCGCCGACGACCTCGAACGCCTCCCCGAACTCCTCCAGGCCGCCCGGGACTTCGCCGTCCAGGAGGTGAGCGGCCTCGACCGCCGCCCGGTCGCGCGGCTCGGCAAGGCGCCCGGCCCCGCGCCGCTCCCGGCGAAGGGCGTGGGTGCCGAGGGCGCCCTGACCCGCTTCGCCGGGCGCTGGGCACCGGGGTTCTCCGGCTCCGCCGGCCCGCGCTACCTCGGCTTCGTCACCGGCGGCGCGACGCCCGCCTCGCTTACCGGGGACTGGCTGACCGGCGCCTACGACCAGAACGTGTCCGGCAGCGGCGGCTCCTTCGCGGCCGACCTGGAGCACGAAACGCTGGGCTGGCTGCGCGAGTTGTTCGGACTGGGCGAGGAGCACCGCGGGGCGTTCGTGAGCGGGGCGACGGCCTCCAACACGGTCGGGCTCGCCATCGCCCGGGAGTGGCTCGGCGAGCGCCTGGGCGTGTCGGTCGCGCACGAGGGGGCCGGTGCGCTCGGCCCGGTGCACGTGCTGTCGGGCAGCCCGCACTCCAGCGTCGCCAAGGCCCTGTCCGTGCTCGGCCTGGGCCGGGACAGCCTGCGTCCGGTGCCGGTGCTGCCGGGCAACCGCGAGGCCGTGGACGTGGAGCGCCTCGACGCCGCGCTCACGGCGCTCGACGGGCGCCCGGCCGTCGTCGTGGCGAACGCCGGGACCGTGAACACCGTCGACTTCGACGATCTACGGGCCATCGCCGCGCTCAGGGAGCGCCATGACTTCTGGCTGCACGTCGACGCCGCGTTCGGCGGCTTCGCCGCGCTGTCACCCACGTACGCCTCGCTGGTGGCGGGCCTGGACGCCGCCGACTCAGTCTGCGTCGACCTGCACAAGTGGCTCAACGTCCCCTACGACGCGGCCGTCCAGTTCACCCGCCGCCAGGACCTCCAGGTCCGGGTCTTCCACAACGCCTCGCCCTATCTCGGACTGCCCACCGGCGACCCGGACTTCCTGCACCTGACGCCGGAGAACTCACGCCGACTGCGCGCGCTCCCAGCCTGGTTCTCGCTGGCGGCGTACGGTCGTGAGGGGCATCGCGAGATCGTCGAGCGGAACGTCGCGCTCGCCCGGCGTCTGGGCGAACGGATCGCCCGTGTTCCCGGACTGCGCCTCCTCGCGCCCGTCCGGCTCAACGTCGTGTGCTTCACCCTCGCCGACGACCCGACCGAGGAGCGTGTCCACGCGCTGGCCGGTGCCGTCGCCGCCTCGGGCGAGGCCTTCGTGACACCGACGTTCTACGACGGGACGCACGGGCTGCGCGCCGCGTTCAGCAACTGGCGTACGACCGAGGAGGACACGGACCGGGTGTTCGACGCCATCGAGCGTCACCGCGCGGAGCCGCGCGGCTAGACGCCCGCCGTCCCGTTGCCGCCGCCACCGTCACCATCCCCATCGCCACCGTGCAGCCTGACCGCCTCCCTGAACCCGGTGTTCACGCCTGTCAGGCCGCCGTCGACGCACAGGGTCGTGCCGGTGATCCAGGCCGCGTCGCGGGAGGCGAGAAAGGCGACGGCGGCCGCGATGTCCTCCGGTTCACCGACCCGGCCCAGCGGATACAGCCCGGCCGCGATGGCGAGATCGTCCTCGCGGCCTTCCCAGGCCGTGGTGCGAACGGTCCCCGGCGCCACCAGGTTGACGCGCACGCCGCGGGCGGCGGCGTGGCCGGCCAGGGTGCGGGTGAGCGACATCAGTCCCGCCTTGGCCGCGCTGTAGGCGTGGTTGCCGAAGTCCTGGATGCCGTTGACGGAGCCGATGGTGACGATGGCACCGCGGCCGGAGGCCACCAGATGCGGGAGCGCGGCGCGGGCGCAGCGGTAGGCGCCGGTCAGGGTGATGTCCAGGTCACGGGTCCACACCTCGTCGCTCTCGTCCTCGAAGAGCGGGGCGTCGGGGCTGCACCGGTAGGCGTTGTTGACCAGGACGTCGAGCGAGCCGAAGGCGTCCACGGCGTACGCCACGGCGGCCTCGACCTGCGTCCGCTCCCCCACGTCGCAGGTGAACGCCTCAGCCTTCGCGCCGAGTTCACGCAGCGCGGCGGCCGTCTTCTCGGCCTCCGCCAGGTCCACGTCGGTGACGAGGACCTGAGCGCCCTCCGCGGCGAGGCGGCGGGCGGTCGCCGCGCCGATGCCACGAGCGGCACCCGTGATCAGAACCCCGTATCCCTCGAAGCGCCTCATCGCAGTCATGGCAGCGACGGTACTGCCATGATCGTCGCGACGACAGATACCGTGCGCCCATGTCCGCCTTCATACAACAACTCCCGGCGCTGATCGGCGTGGTCATCGGGGCCCTCGGTTCGTATCTGGCGATCGTGCGGGGCGACCGGGCCCGCTTCGGCCGTGAGCAGACGGCGCGGTGGGAGGAACGGCGACTCACGGTGTACGCCGACTACGCGCGGTGTCTGAAGAAGACGATCACGCTGACATACCGGGTCGCCGCTCATCTCGGCAACGACCCGCACCCGCATCCGCTGTCGCCGGAGGAGGCGGCTCCGCTACTGGCGGCGGCGCTCGACGCACGGGATCCGGCCTGGGAGGCGCTGCTCATGCTGGGCACGCCGGAGGTGGTGGAGAAGGCCCGGGAGTGGGCCCTCATGGCGATACGGATGGAGAACTTCCCGAACGAGCAGGTGCGCAGCCAGGACGCCTGGCAGGACCTGCTCGAACAGCAGCGCGCCACGCGAGAGGCGTACTACACGGCCGTCCGCGACGACCTGGCTCTGCCTCCGGGCCACTCGGCACGCTGGCAGCCGTACGTATCCCCTTGATCCGGTCTCCGGGCAGATCCCTCAGCGGTGCCGATCCCTCAGCGGTACCCCGTCGCGTCCGCCGGCTTCCCCTTGTCCTGGACCTCGACCATGTAGCGCCAGCAGTCCGGACGGCTGCCGTCGCGGTCGGTGAAGCCGTAGACCTGGGCGACCTGCCCGCTGGAGAGGGACTGCCCGTTCCAGCGCGCGACGTCCGGGTCGGCGGCCAGCGCGGCGACCGCGCGTCCCACGTAGTAGGGCGTCTCGGAGATACCGAAGTGCGGGACGCGTTCCTCGGCGTCGTGCCAGTTCTCCTCGGTCACGCCGAATGCTTCGAGCATCATCTCCGAGCGCAGCCAGCCGGGGGTGAGGGCCACGGCGGTGGCGCCGCGCGGGCCCAGTTCGTGTCCGAGGGCGAACGCCATGCGCAGCACGGCCGACTTGGCGATGTCGTAGAAGAACGAGACGCGGTAGGTGTCCCGGTTGTACTCCGCCGTGCCGTCGGTCATCTCGACGACCAGGCCGCCGGGGTTGCGCAGCAGCAGGGGCAGCGCGTGGTGGCTGGTGATGGCGTGGGTCTCGACGGCGAGCCTGAGCATCCGCAGGCCGTTGTCGAGGTCGTGATCCCAGACGGTGGCGTCCCACTCGAAGAGCTTCTCGGCGCCCCAGATGTCGTTGACCAGGACGTCCAGGCGGCCCTGCTCGTCCGCGATCCGGGCGACGAGCGCCGCCACCTCGGCCGGGACGAGGTGGTCCGTGGGGACCGCGATGCCCCGCCCGCCGGCCGCGGTGACGAGGTCCGCGGTGTCCTCGATGGTCTCCGGACGGTCGTACTCCGAGCGCCGTTCACGGGTGCTGCGCCCGGTCACGTAGACGGTGGCGCCTGCCGCGCCCAGTTCCACGGCGATTCCGCGGCCCGCGCCCCGCGTCGCGCCCGCCACCAGGGCGACCTTGTCCCGCAGCGTGCCTTCCAACGGCCCTGACATGTCCGACCTCCGTGCGCGTAGCGTCCACGGGCTGCTCCCACCCGTGTGTCCCTACGAGCGTCTCCCGGAAGCCGGACATCTTCTGTCAGGTATCTCCGAGCCGTTACCCCCGTGTCGCGGTAGACCTTGGCACCGGAGGGCAGGGCGGTGTCAGTGGCCGCGTGCGATCCATTCCTCCAGGTGCGGAGCCTCGGCGCCGATCGTGGTCGTCTCGCCGTGTCCCGTACGGACGACCGTGTCGGCCGGCAGGGCCAGCAGCCGGTCGCGGATCGACTCGATGATCGTCGGGAAATGGGAGTAGGACCGGCCGGTCGCCCCCGGGCCGCCCTGGAACAGGGTGTCGCCGGAGAAGAGGGTGCCGAGGCCCGGGTCGTAGAGGCAGACAGCGCCCGGGGCGTGGCCCGGGGTGTGCAGGACGGTCAGGTCCGTGCCCGCCGCCTCGATCACCTGGCCGTCCTGGAGCCAGGCGTCGGGCAGGCGGTCCGGGTGGGTGAACTTCCACAGCGGCAGGTCGTCGGGGTGGAGCCAGATGGTGGCGCCGGTGCGGTCCGCCAGGGCGGGAGCGGCGTCGATGTGATCGTTGTGAGCGTGTGTGCACACGATCGCCCGCAGTCGCCGGTCACCCACCGCCTCGGCGATGGCGTCGGCGTCGTGGGCGGCGTCGATCACGATGGCCTCGTGATCGTTTCCCACGATCCACACGTTGTTGTCGACGTCCCAGGTGCCGCCGTCGAGTGAGAACGTGCCCGAGGTGACGAGGTGTTCGATGCGCGCGCTCATCACAGCATCACCACCGAGCGCAGCACGTCGCCGTGGTGCATCCGCTCGAAGGCCGGTTCCACGTCGTCCAGGGTGATCGTCTCGCTCACGAACGCGCCCAGGTCGAGTCGTCCCTGAAGGTGCAGGTCGATCAGCATCGGGAAGTCGCGGGAGGGCAGACAGTCGCCGTACCAGGACGACTTGAGAGCGCCGCCGCGTCCGAAGACGTCGATCAGCGGGAGTTCGAGCTTCATGTCCGGGGTGGGCACGCCGACGAGGACGACCGTGCCGGCGAGGTCGCGGGCGTAGAAGGCCTGCTGGTACGTCTCCGGGCGGCCCACGGCCTCGATGACGACGTCGGCCCCGAAGCCGCCGGTGAGTTCGCGGATCGCCTCGACGGGGTCTGTCTCACGGGAGTTGACGGTGTGCGTCGCGCCGAGTTTCTCGGCGGTCGTGAGCTTGCGGGCGTCGATGTCCACGGCGATGATCTTCGCCGCGCCCGCGAGCCGGGAGCCGGCGATCGCCGCGTCGCCGACGCCGCCGCAGCCGATCACAGCGACCGTGTCGCCCCGGCCGACGTTGCCCGTGTTGATGGCGGCCCCGATGCCGGCCATCACACCGCAGCCGAGCAGTCCGGCGACCGCCGGGGAGACCGCCGGGTCGACCTTGGTGCACTGTCCGGCCGCGACCAGCGTCTTCTCGGCGAAGGCTCCGATGCCGAGGGCCGGGGACAGCTCGGTGCCTCCCCCAGACTTCGTCCGGGAGGTGCCCCCAGTCAGCGTCATCTTCTGCTTCGCGTTGTGGGTGTCGAAGCAGTACCAGGGGCGTCCGCGCAGACACGCACGGCACTGCCCGCACACCGCGCGCCAGTTGAGGATGACGAAGTCGCCGGGCGCCACGTCCGTGACTCCGGCGCCCACCGACTCCACGATTCCGGCCGCCTCGTGGCCGAGCAGGAACGGGAAGTCGTCGTTGATGCCGCCCTGCTTGTAGTGCAGGTCCGTGTGGCAGACCCCGCAGGCCTGGATCTTCACCACGGCCTCGCCCGGCCCCGGATCGGGCACGACGATGGTCTCGACGCGCACCGGCTCGTTCTTGCCCGGTGCGATCACGCCCCGTACTTCCTGCGCCATGTGAGTGAGCCCTTCCCTAGGTCGACGTTCCGTCAACCGACCCTACGGTGTGACCGGCCGGTAGAAGGCCAGGTGGCCCGCGGCGGCCCCGGTCCCGGTACGGCGAACGGCCACCCGCGCATCGACACCACTTCTCAGATACCCCCGGGGGTACCTCTGCTACGGTGGGGATATACCCCTGGGGGTAATTTCCCGTAGAGCCGCGAAGCCTGTCGGGCTTCACGGAGGAGAGGAGTGCTGCCGTGTTCTTCGTCGACACCATCGAGGTTGCGGGCCTGGGCAACCGGAGCTATCTGGCGGGCGGCCCGCGCGCCGCCGTGGCGGTCGATCCGCCCAGGGACATCGAGCGGGTGATCGCGACGGCGGCCCGGCGGGGCGTGCGGATCGCGTATGTCGTCGAGACGCACCTCCACAACGACTACGTGAGCGGCGGCCTGGAACTGGCCCGGCTCACCGGGGCCGCCTACCTGGTCCCGGCCGACGCCCGGGTCGCGTTCGAGCGGGTACCGGTGGACGACGGGGACACGGTGGAGGTGGACGCCGGACTGACACTGCGCGCGCTGGCCACCCCCGGGCACACCCCGCACCACACCTCGTACGTCCTGCAGGAGAGCGGACGCGCGGTCGCGGCGTTCACCGGCGGCTCCCTGCTCATCGGCACGGTCGGCCGGCCGGATCTCGTGGAGCCGCGGCTGACCGGGGACCTGGCCCGCGCGCAGCACGCGTCGGCACACCGGCTCGCCGCGGAGCTGCCCGACGACACCGCCGTCCTGCCCACCCACGGCTTCGGCAGCTTCTGTTCCGCGAGCAACGCGGAAGGCGACGCGATGACGACGATCGGGCATGAGCGCGACAGCAACGAAGCCCTGGTCAAGGACGTCGACTCATTCGTCGCGGACCTCCTCGCCGGGCTCGGCGACGTACCCGCGTACTACGCGCACATGGGCCCCGCCAACGCCGCGGGCCCGGCCTCCGTCGATCTCACCCCGCCCGCTCTCGCGGACCCCACGGAGATCGCCGAGCGGCTCGCGGCCGGCGAGTGGGTCGTGGACCTGCGCAGCCGGCTCGCGTTCGCGGCGGGGCATGTCGCCGGGGCGGTCAACTTCGAGGCGGACGGTCAGCTCGCCGTCTATCTGGCCTGGCTGCTGCCCTGGGGCAAGCCGGTCACCCTGCTCGCCGAGTCTCCGGAGCAACTCGCCCACGCACAGCGAGAGTTGGTGAACGTCGGCGTGGACCGGCCGGCCGCGGCCGCGATCGGCTCACCGCGCGACTGGGTACGCGAAGGGGAAGCGCCGCGTACCTTCCGTCGCGCCGGATTCGCCGAACTCGCCGAGGCGTACGTCGTCCCCGGACGGGTCGTGATCCTGGACGTCCGGCGCGACTCCGAGCGTGCGGGGGGCCACATCGCGGGTTCGGTGCACATACCCGTCCACCAGGTGCGCGGCCGGCTCGGGGAGATACCCGCCGGAACCGTCTGGGTGCACTGCGCCGGAGGCATGCGGGCCGCCGTCGCCGCCTCGCTGCTCGACGCGGCCGACCGGGAGGTCGTGGCCGTCGACGACGCCTTCGCCGCCGCGGTCACGTCCGGCCTGCCCATGGCGCGGATCACGTCGGCCGGGACCCGAGAGCTCAGGGGCCCCGGAGCCGGTGCGGCCCCGCTGGACGTGCGCGGACCGGACGACCGGGCCGGAGCCCCCGCCGCCGGCGGCCCGGCCACGCCCGTCGCGGCCGGCTGTGAGCTCGACGGCCCCGCGGCGTGAGCGTTCTGATCCTCGCCCTCGTCGCCGGAGCCGTGACCGGGCTCGCGCTCGGGGCGCTCGGCGGTGGCGGCAGTGTGCTGGCCGTGCCCGCCCTGATCTATCTGCTGGGCTTCACGCCCGCGGCGGCCACCTCCGCGAGTCTGGTCGTCGTCACCGTCACCTCGGCGACCGCGCTGTCGGCGCACGCCCGGG
The DNA here is from genome assembly GCF_040611295.1 of Streptomyces sp. NPDC002935. Lineage (NCBI taxonomy): Bacteria > Bacillati > Actinomycetota > Actinomycetes > Kitasatosporales > Streptomycetaceae > Streptomyces > Streptomyces sp. NPDC002935. The sequence continues at coordinate 307,373 of NZ_JBEXNW010000003.1, read as the reverse complement.
AGGGCACCGTCCGCTGGCGCGCCGGCGCGCTGTTCGCGGCGGCGGGGCTGATCCCGGCGGCGCTGGGCGGAGCCGTCTCAGGACTGTTGCCGCCCGCCGTCCTGACCGGCGCGTTCTCGCTGATCGCGGGCATCGCGGCGTTCCGTATGCTCCGGCCCTCGGCCGGTGGGCCGGATGGTGTGCCCGCGCGGCCCGGCCGGATCACCGGGGCGGGCGCGGGCCTCGGCGCGGTGACCGGGGTGCTGGGCGTGGGCGGCGGCTTTCTCGCCGTACCGGCTCTGGTGAACATCGTCGGTCTGCGGATGCGGGCCGCCGTGGGCACCAGTCTGCTGGTGATCACGGTGAATTCGCTCGCCGCGCTGCTCGCCCGCGCCGGGACGGCACAGAGCCTCGACTGGGCGGTCGTGGCGCCGTTCGCCGGGGCGGCCGTCCTCGGCGCGTGGGACGGGAAACGGCTGGCGGCCCGGGTGTCCGGCGGCGTGCTTCAGCGGATCTTCGCCTGCGCCCTGCTGGGCGTGGCCGCGCTGATGCTCCTGGACGTCGTGCTGTGAGGCTCAGGCCAGCGACAGGAAGAGCTTCTCCAGACGGGCCCGCATCTGCTCGTTGCTCTCACCGTTCTTCGCACCGTTCTCTGCGTCGGTCAGACACTGCTGGAGCCCGGTGGCGATGATCGCGAAACCGGCCCGGTCCAGGGCGCGGGAAGCCGCGGCGAGCTGGGTGACCACTTCCTCGCAGTCCCGCCCCTCCTCGATCATCCGGATCACTCCGGAGATCTGTCCCTGCGCCCGGCGCAACCGGTTCAGCACTGACTTCAGCTCGGCACCCGCGAGTTCCAGTTCCACGAACACTCCTTCAGCCATACCCCTAGGGGTATGGTACTCCGCCCTGCGGGGCACCCCCGAAGACCAAGGATGACACTCCTCATGAACACCCCCTTCGCCCTCGACGTCGACCAGGCCCGCGGCCGGCTCACCGAGCTGACCGTCATCGACGTCCGCACCCCCGGCGAGTACGCCTCCGGCCATCTGCCCGGTGCCCTCAACATCCCCCTGGACGGACTCCACCGGGCACTGGCCGTGCTCGGGGACGCCCGTCCCGAACTGCTGGTCGTCTGCGCCTCCGGCAACCGCTCGGCGAAGGCCTGCGCCCTGCTGGCCGAGCACGGTGTGCGGGCGGCCACGCTCACCGGCGGGACCAGCGCCTGGGCGGAGCGCGGGCACGAGCTGCACCGCCCGGTCACCTCCACCCGGGCCACCTGGTCCATGGAGCGCCAGGTCCGGTTCACCGCCGGCACCGTCGTCCTCGCAGGCCTCGGACTCGGACTCCTGCACCCCGCCTGGCAGTTGCTCTCCGCCGCCGTGGCGGGCGGCCTGGTCTTCTCGGCCGTCACCGACACCTGCGGCATGGCCGCGCTGCTCGCCGGGCTCCCGCACAACCGGCCCCGCCCGGCGGACCTCGACGCCACCCTGGCGGCACTTGGGGAACGCGTGTCCTGAGTCCGCGCGGACTTGGGGCGGTCGGGACCGGTGCGGGCACGCCCGCGACGTAGCCTGAGTGCTCCGTCTCAACTCCCGCAAGGAGCGCCGTGAGCCTGACCGAGGCCGAGCCCGAGGTGCCCGCGTGGCGCCTGTTGCTCGGGTACGTACGACCGCACCGCCGGGCCTTGTTCGCGGGTGCCCTGCTGGCGCTCACGACCGGGGCCACCGGCCTGCTGCTGCCCCTGGTGGCACGCGGGCTCATCGACGACCTGTCGCACGACCGGCCGATCGGGCGGGCCCTGCTCGGCATGGCGGCCCTGGTGGTCACCAACGCGGCGGTGGGAGCGCTGGGTTCGTACGTTCTGCGGCGCACCGCCGAGTCGGTGGTGCTCGGCGCGCGACGCGCTCTCTCGTCGTATCTGCTGCGGCTGCGCATACCCGCCGTGGACCGCAGCGAGCCCGGCGACCTGATGGCCCGCATCACCTCCGACACGACTCTGCTGCGCGAGGTCACGACCGATTCCCTGGTCGGCCTCGGCACCGGCGGCCTCACCCTGGTCGCTACGGTGGTGATGATGGGCCTGGTCGACGTGGTGCTGCTCGGCGTCACGCTGGGCGTGGTCCTGTGCGCGGGAACGGTGCTCGGCGTGATCGTGCCGCGCATCAACCGGGCGAGCAGGCAGGCCCAGGACGCCGTTGGGCTGATGGGGGCCTCGCTGGAGCGGACCCTCGGCGCGCTGCGCACGATCAAGGCGTCCGGAGCCGAGCACCGTGAGGAGCAGACCATCCACGCGGCCGCCCAGGAGTCGTGGCGGCAGAGCGTCCGGGCCGCCAAGTGGTCGGCGGCCGCGGGCAATACGGCCGGTCTGGCGATGCAGATCGCCTTCATCACGGTCCTCGCGGTCGGCGGCGCCCGCGTCGCCACCGGGTCCATCGACGTGGGCACCCTGGTCGCCTTCCTGCTGTACGTGTTCTATCTGATGTCTCCGATCCAGCAGGTGGTCGGCGCGGTCACCCAGTACCAGACCGGCGCCGCCGCGCTCGCCCGTATCCAGGAGGCCCTGCGGCTGCCCGCGGAGCCGGCCGCCCTGCCCGCGCCGCTGCCGGCCCCGGACGCCGAACCGGCCGCGCTCGCCTTCGACGAGGTCCGCTTCCGGTACGCCGACGATCTGCCGTACGTCCACCACGGGGTGACGTTCACCGTCCCGGCCCGCGGCCTGACCGCGTTCGTCGGCCCTTCCGGCGCGGGCAAGACCACCGTCTTCTCGCTCATCGAGCGGTTCTACGATCCCGAGGCGGGCCTCATCACCGTCGACGGCCGTGCCCTTCAGGAGTGGGATCTGCCCCGGCTCCGGTCGGCCATCGGCTATGTGGAGCAGGACGCGCCGGTGCTGTCGGGCTCGCTGCGCGACAACCTCCTGCTCGGCAATCCGGAGGCCGAAGAGGGCGAGCTCACCCGGGTGCTGAAGACGACCCGCCTCGACGGCCTGGTCGCCCGGCTGCCGCGCGGCCTGGACACACTGGTCGGCCATCGCGGCACCAAACTGTCGGGCGGCGAACGCCAGCGCGTCGCCATCGCCCGGGCCCTGCTGCGCCGCCCCCGCCTGCTGCTCCTCGACGAGGCCACGTCACAGCTCGACGCCGTCAACGAGGCCGCGCTGCGTGACACGGTCGCCGATGTGGCCCGTACGACCACGGTTCTCGTCGTCGCGCACCGGCTGTCCACCGTCACGACGGCCGACCGCATCATCGTGATGGACGCGGGCCGCGTCCGAGCCGTGGGCACCCACCGCGAACTCGTGGCCGCGGATCCGCTGTACGCGGAGCTGGCCGCCACCCAGTTCCTCGCGACCGCCGGATGACGTCGGCAGCCGGGTTCCGGCGAAGAAGGCCGTCACCGGTGGACTCGCCGGACATCCCGGTGCGTCGGCGATGTCCCTGAATTCCTTGGCCACGGACCGGCTCTCCTCTATCGTGATGCCCTCTTTCCGCCACGCGGGGCGGTCGTCCGCTCGCGACCACCCCCGACCGGGCGGGGAGGCACGTCCCACCGGATAGCCAGGCGACTGATGATGGTCAAAAACCGACACCCGGCCGGGCAGGCCATCCCCGAGGTCACCTTCGCGGCCGCCGTCGGCACGCCGGCCGGTCTGGAGGTGATCTCGCTGGCCGCGCTGCGCGCGCGGGCCCGTGCCCACGGAGCCGATCTCGGCGTGCCGCAGCGCCCCGGCTTCCACCACGTGCTCACGCTCGCCTCCGGCACACTGCGCCAGACCGTGGACTTCGCGGCCCACGACGTCCAGCGGGGCTCCTGGCTGTGGACCCGCCCCGGGCAGGTCCTCCAGTGGGGAGACCTCGCGCGGGCCGAGGGGACGCTGATCGCCTTCGAGCGGGACTTCCCGGACGCGGCCACCGTCCGCTCGGCCCGGCTCGACGATCCGCACGCCCGCGTGCTGCGCACTCCGAAGGCCGAGGACGCCGCGTCCCTGCGGGTGGCCACCGCGCATCTGGAACACGAGTTCCTGGCACCGGGGCCACTGCCGCTCGACGCGCACATCGCCGTACTACGTCATCTGCTGGACGTACTGATCCTGCGCCTGGCCCATCTGAAGGTGCCCGGCAACCCGGCCCCCGCGCCAAGCGAAACCTTTCTGCGGTTCCGTGAGACCGTCGAACGGGACTTCGCACACACCCGCAGAGTGGACGACTACGCCGCCGCCCTCGGCTACTCCGCCCGCACGCTGTCCCGGGCCGCCCTCGACTCGGCGGGGGTCGGCGCCAAGGAGTTCATCGACCGCCGGGTTGTCCTGGAGGCGAAGCGGCTGCTCGCCCACACCGACCTGGCCGCCGCCCACATCGCCGCCCACCTGGGCTTTTCCAGTGCCACGAACTTCGCCAAGTACTTCCATCAGCGTGCCGGGCAGGCCCCCATCGCCTTCCGCACGACGGTACGCGGACAGGGCACGGAGATCCCGGGAGCACGGGGCAGCGGGGACTTCACCCGGCGAACCGGGCACACGGCCGACGCGTGAACCTGCCTGGCCGCCGCGTGAGCGGGTTCGCGGGTGCGGGAGCGGCTTGCCCGCGGTCGACCGGGACGGCTCCGGGCACCACGGACGACGGGCCCCGGCGGAACGTCATTGTTCCGCCGGGGCCCGTCGTGGCCGGGGGCCCACCTGGCCGCGCCCGGCGCGGCCCGTGGCCCACCGGCTCTCCGTGGTACCCGCTAGGGCCTGTCCGGCGGATCAAGTCGGAGGAGACCTGCGGCGCCTGATCAGTGCACGTGAGTGGGGCCTGGTGCGTCCAGCTGCAAGGCGGAGGAGGGCGTCGATGCGGAGCATCGGCAACCGACGACAACGCAGCAGGTGGGGGTGCCAGGCCCCGCGTCTACGGCATGATCCGCCGGACAGGCCCTAGCTCTCGATGCCGCCGAGGACCCCGGTGGCCGGTGCGGCCAGGTCGGTGACCTGGTGCAACTGGTTCAGGTCGTTCAGCCGGTTGAGGCCGGCGAGCTGGGCGGAGGGCCGCGGAAGTTCGGCCTGGTGCTCGACCGGGATGTCGCTCAGAGCCAGCGAGTCGAGCGTGGCGACGGGGTTCGCCTTCCCGGCATCGTGGGCCTCGGAGCCCGCGGCCGTCGCCATCGGCGCGGCAAGTCCCGTGACGCCGACGGCGAGACCAACGGCGGCGACAATACGTCGTGTTGAGATCATGCTTTCAGCAACGGCCCGGGCCCCCGGACAGACACGGCCCGTCCCCCGCGCTCACCCGAGAGGCGCACAGGGCCCTTGCGTTTGCCGTGGGCCCCGGGGCGGAGGACGCTCGGTAAAGAGGCCCTTCGCGGTCGGCTCCTCGCCGGTCCGCGGCCTTCCCGAGGAGGTCACCCATGGGCACAGCGGCATTCCCCACGTTCGACACCGAGACACTGCGCCGGGGTATTGAGGGCCACAGCGCGGAAGCCCTGGTGTCGCTCTACGCCGACGACGCGGAGCTGCGCGTCGTGGACCGCAACACCCAGCCCAGTCACCCGATGGTCAAACACGGTCGCACCGAGATCGCCGAGATGCTCAACGACGTCTACAGCCGGGACATGACGCACAAGATGGACCAGTGCGTCGTCCAGGGCGACCACGTCGCCTTCACCGAGTCCTGCGAGTACCCGGACGGCGTGCGGGTCCTCAGCACGTCGATGATGTCGTTGCGCGACGGGAAGATCGTCGAGCAGACACTGGTCCAGGCATGGGACGAGTAGGGAGGAACTGGCCGAAGGTCCAGGTCAAGTCGAGTCTGACCTGGACTTTCTCGGTTGGTGCGGCAATGGGAAGGACCCGTCCGAACCGGCCTCGGCGGCGACGACCAATTTCCGCAGCAGGCCTGCGAGTGTCTGCCTCTCTGCTGGACTCAGTACTGCGAGCAGCGCGTTCTCACCCTCGTCCTCCGACGCCGCGTGCCGCTCGAAGGCTTCATATCCGGCCCCGGTGAGCCGCACCCGTACCCGGCGGCGGTCGGCCGCCCCGGCACTCCGGGTGATCAGCCCGGTGTCCTCCATCGGGCCGAGCCGCGCCGACAGGGCGCCACGGGTGAGGCCGAGCATGTCGGCGAGGTCCGACGGGCTCGCTTCGTAGGGCCGGCCGAGCCTGCGCAGCATCAGCAGGACTTTGAACTGCCCGCGCTGGAGGCCGCCGGAGAGCAGGGTGTCCCGGCGGGCGCGGTCGGCGTGCCGGGCCAGAACGGCGAGCCGGGCGAAGATCGCCTCCTTGACCGGGTCCATCCAGTCGAGCTCCCGCGACCAGAGCGCGACATGCCGGTCGACGGAATCCGGGGCCGGCGCGTCGCACGGCTCTGTCATGAGGTCCTCCGAAAGTAGTTTCCTTGTGGATAGTTTTTCGGATTACTACTTTCCTCGCCATGACAAACACCGCAAGCACCATCACGACGGTCGTACCGCTGGACCAACTTCTTGCCGCGGTACGTGAATTGAGGATCTCCGGTCGCTGGAGGCGCGCGACGGACCTGCTGGACGCGGCCCGGGCCGCAGACGCCCGCGACCGCGCCCGGCTCGCGGTGGCCGCCGTCGAAGTCGCCCTGGAGAGCGACTGGTTCGGCGGAACGAGCCTGGCCGGGGAACGGCTCGACGCGGCGGAGCGGGCGTTCAAGGAAGCCCGCCTGGACGGTGGTTGGGATCTGGACTTCCTCCGGCTGCGCCACGGCTACCTCCGTCTGGTCCGGGTCGACGGGCGGTTCCGCCCCGGGCCCGACGGCAAGGACCCGGCCGCTCTCACCGCTCTCCACGCGGCCGCGGGGGGCCTGCGCGACCGGGCGCCGGACGCGGTCCGCCGGGGCTGGGCGGAGATGTATCTGGGCCTCGTCGCCGACAACCTCCTCGCCGAGCGCGATCGCGCGCCCGCGCACTACGAGGCCGCGCTGCGGGCCGGCGAGTCGGGGGACGACCTGCTGTCGCGGGAGGCGCTGCGGCACCTCGGCGATCACGACCACGACAGCGGCGACCACACGCGTGCCCTGGAACGCTGGCGCCGCGCGACCGAACTGGGTGCCCGCGCCGGCGCTGTCCCCGGCACGCTCTCGCAGCAGATGCTTCTCGCGGTGCTGGCCCGTGACGCGGGTGACGAGGCCGGAGCCGCCGCGCTGGCGCGGGAGGTGGCGCGCTGGGCGGGAGCCATCGGCGCCGCGACCACGGAGGCGCAGGCCCACGGCTTCCTGTCCGGCGCCGACCCCACGGCACCCCCTTCTCCGAGCGCCGCGGGCAGGTGATCGTACGGACCGCTCCGGTCGACGGGCCGCGACCGACCCTGACTGGAGCACCACCGGGGAGCCGCCTGACAGCCGGCCCTGGGCAGACCGCCGCTGTCGTGTCCGCGCCGCGCGTCCGTGCGACTGTCAGCAGCGCTCCGGAGGAACCCGCGTCCCAGGCCCGGCTCCTGGACGGCGCCGGTCTCGCTCGCCGGAAATGCGAGGAGACCGCGCGGCGCGCGGACGGGGGTCGTCTCCGGCGGGGGTCAGCGCAGCCACGCGCGGTAGGACATCACGGCACCGGCCTCGACGCCGTACTCGGGATCGGCCCGGGTGACGGTGTCCTCAAGGCCGAGGACGGCTCCGGTCGTCTGGTCGAGGATCAGCATCCGGCGGACGGACCGGGCCGTGTCGTCGTACACGTACGCCTGCCCGGGGCGGCCGAACCGGTCGGTGACCGCTCCCACGGGGCGCAGCCCGGGTGCGTCGGCGAGGACGCGGGCCAGTGCGGTGGTCTCCCGGCTGCCGAGCGTCCAGTTGTCCAGCAACTCCGCCACCGCGTCCAGGAGTTCGTCCGTGCCCATGGGGTTGATGCGGTCGATCTCGTCCAGGTAGGCGCGCAACCGCGCGGCGTCGTGCGGCGGTTCCGCCCGCGGCGGCGCGTCGCTCCAACTCGGCGGGTACGTCCGCCGGCTGAGGACGTGGCCGTCCTGGACCGTGCGCGGGACGGGATCGGCGTCGGTGACGACCGGCCTGCCGGGGTGGCGCGGATCGGTCGCCACGACCAGCTCCGTGTGGCTGCCGTCGGCCGCCCAGCGCACGACGCGTTCCTCGGGGAGCGTGACGGGCGGGCGGGCGCCGGGCCCCGAGGTCATGCTCAGGCTCCAGCTCTGGACATGGGTGCCCTGCCGCAGCCGGAGCACGTCGTCGGACGCGGCGGCCAAGCCTGCCAGCCGGTCGAGGGGCAGGGCGGCGGAGCCGGGCGCGACGACCAGCGGGCGGGGCGCGGCGACAGCGGGAACGGTGGTCGGGCCCGACAGGGTGAGCGTGAGCACGACCGCGCCGACGGCTGCGGCCGCCCCGAGGCCGAAGGCCCAGTGACGCGAACGGCGTGGCCTGCGTGGACGCAGGCCGTCGAGCAGGCGGCCCAGGGTCGGGGCGCGCCTCGGCCGGTCGGGGCGGGGGCGCCGTGCACGGGTCAGGGCGTCGAGGCGGGCCTCGGCCGGTCGGTCGAGCGGGCGGTCGTGGAACCGGGGGTCGTCGGACGGCACCGGGTTGGCGTGGCGCAGGAGTTCGAGTTCGTCAGCCATGGCCGTGCTCCTTCGAGGTGTCGCGGCGGGGCGTCGCGGTGCCGGTGGGCACGGTGATCCGCAGGCGGTCGATCTCGGCTCCGAGCCGGCGGCGGGCGCGGTGCAGGCGCATCGCCGCGGCCCGGCTGCCGCAGCCGAGGGCGACGGCCACCTCGTCGATGCCGAGTTCCTCCCAGGCCGTCAGACGCAGTACTTCCTGGTCGGCCTGGGAGAGCCGGGCCAGTGCCTCGTGCACCCAGTCGGCGGGCGACTCGGCGTCGGGACCCGCCACGACCTGCCTGCCGTGCGCGCTCTCGTGGTTGCCGAGCCGGTCGAGGAGCCTGCGGCGGCGCCCGTAGCCGCGTACGGCGTTGGCCAGACAGTGCCGGGCCACGCCGTAGAGCCAGGGAAGGGGGGACGGTGGGAGGTCGGACCGGCGCCGCCAGGCGACGGTGAAGACCTCGGCCACCACCTCCTCGACATCGCTGCTCCGGCCGTCCAGTCGCCGCGCAACGTAGCGGCTGACCGCCCAGTAGTGCTCGCGATAGGCAGCGGCGAAGGTCTCGTCGTTGCTCATAGTCCGTAGGTGTCCGGCAGGTCCCCCGTCGTCACACCCCTCGGTGTGACGCTCGTCGCTTCCCCTCAGTGTGACGTGGGCGGCGGCGTCGGACACAGGCGGGGCATGGAGAGCAACACTGTTACGGCGCCGACCGCGCCCCCTTCCGTGCGCGCACGGCGTCCCGGACTCGCTGCGGTGAAGTGGCTGACCAGCACGGATCACAAGACGATCGGCACGCTGTATCTCGTCACGGCGTTCGGGTTCTTCTGCGTCGCCGGGGTGATGGCGCTGCTGATGCGCGCCGAACTCGCGCGTCCCGGGCTGCAGATCATGTCGAACGAGCAGTTCAACCAGGCGTTCACGATGCACGGCACCGTGATGCTGCTGATGTTCGCGACGCCGCTGTTCGCCGGGTTCGCCAACTGGATCATGCCGCTGCAGATCGGGGCACCCGATGTGGCGTTCCCGCGGCTGAACATGCTGGCCTACTGGCTCTACCTCCTCGGCTCGCTGATCGCCGTCGGAGGATTCCTCACCCCGCAGGGCGCCGCCGACTTCGGCTGGTTCGCCTACGCGCCCCTGTCCGACGCGGTGCATTCACCGGGTGTCGGCGCCGACATGTGGATCATGGGGCTGGCCTTGTCCGGCTTCGGCACGATTCTCGGCTCGGTCAACTTCATCACCACGATCATCTGTCTGCGCGCTCCGGGCATGACGATGTTCCGGATGCCGATCTTCGTGTGGAACGTGCTGCTGACCGGTGTGCTGGTGCTGCTGGCGTTCCCCGTGCTCGCGGCGGCGCTGTTCGCGCTGGAGGCGGACCGACAGTTCGGCGCCCACATCTTCGACGCGGCCAACGGCGGGGCGCTGCTGTGGCAGCACCTCTTCTGGTTCTTCGGCCATCCTGAGGTGTACATCATCGCCCTGCCGTTCTTCGGGATCATCAGTGAGGTGATCCCGGTGTTCTCGCGCAAGCCGATGTTCGGTTACATGGGCCTGATCGGCGCGACCATCGCGATCGCCGGTCTGTCCGTGACCGTGTGGGCCCACCACATGTACGTCACCGGTGGCGTCCTGCTCCCGTTCTTCTCCTTCATGACGTTCCTCATCGCCGTGCCGACCGGCGTGAAGTTCTTCAACTGGATCGGAACGATGTGGCAGGGTTCGCTGTCCTTCGAGACGCCGATGCTCTGGGCCGTCGGTTTCCTGGTGACCTTCGTGTTCGGTGGACTGACCGGCGTGATGCTCGCCTCGCCCCCCATGGACTTCGCCGTCTCGGACTCCTATTTCGTCGTGGCGCACTTCCACTACGTGATCTTCGGTACGGTCGTGTTCGCGATGTTCTCCGGATTCCACTTCTGGTGGCCCAAGTTCACCGGCAGGATGCTCGACGAGCGCCTCGGCAAGATCACCTTCTGGACGCTATTCCTCGGCTTCCACGGCACGTTCCTCGTCCAGCACTGGCTGGGTGCCAACGGAATGCAGCGCCGGATTCCCGACTACCTGGCGGTGGAGGGCCTCACGACGCTCAACACCGTGTCGACGATCTCGTCCTTCCTGCTCGGCATCTCGTTCCTGCCGTTCCTCTACAACGTCTGGAAGACCGCCAGGTACGGGGAGAAGGTGGAGGTCGACGACCCGTGGGGGTACGGCCGTTCGCTGGAGTGGGCGACTTCGTGCCCGCCGCCGCGGCACAACTTCCGCGTCCTGCCGCGCATCCGGTCGGAATCCCCGGCCTTCGATCTGCACCACTCCGAGGCCGGCACCCAGGGCACACGGTCGCGGTCGGCACCGAAGGAGCTCGGGTGACTCGCTATCGGTGCCGGGCCGGAACCGCTCGGGCGATGGGCTCCGCCGCCTGAAGAAGCATCGGGGAGGCCCGGTCCACGAGGTCGTGCAGGACGGACAGATGGGCCGCGTCGCCGCCGAGCATGTCCAGGAGACGGTGGGCGCCGTCGCGGAAGCCGTTGATGTCCGCCTCGTACCGGCGCAGCACGTCCGGTGCGAGCAGGATGCCGGTGAGTGCCGCGCGGGCATCGGGCGACGTCCGTGCGGCGACGTGCAGTTCCAGGATACGGTCCGCGGAATCCGGCTCGGCGTTCTCCAGGGCGCACGCCAGCAGATAGGTCACCGTGCCGTTCACGAGGTCTTCGTCGCGGCCGGTGAGGATGTCCTGCTGATCGTTGAACAGCTGCCACAGGATGCCGAAGACGTTGCCGAACTCCCGCCAGAGTTCGACTCTTTCGTCCGCGCGGCCCGCCAGTCGCGCGGCCATGGCGGTGACCATGCTGAAGGGCGCGCCCGACTTCCCGAGGTACGCCGTGACCACGGCGTCGCGGGTGGCGGCGCCCACGTCCGCGCGAAGGTCCTTCAACTGTCCCTCGGTGGCCGTGATCCAGCACCTCACGATCTCGGCCGACAGCGGGACGCGCGCCGCCTCGGGGATGCGCGGCGACTGCACGACGAGCAGGGGGAGCGGAATTCCGCTGATGACCGTGGCGAGCAGTGCCTCGCTCTCGCCGAGACCACCGGCGGCGAAGACGGCCTGGCCGTCGGCGAGGTCGTCCAGGTAGCACGCGGAGGTCCACCACAGCTCATGGACGACGGCCAGGGGGACAGCCGGCCCGGTCGCGCCCGTCTCCACGGCGTGGACGATCACCGGCAGCACGGACAGAGGGTAGACGAACGTCCGGTGTGCCAGGAGTTCGGCGACGGACGCCCTGACCGACGCGGCAGAGGGTCCGAGCAGGTCGAGTGCGGATTCCCGCTCCGCCTCGATCTCCGAGGACATCTCCCGATGCAGATCCATGTACGACCTCGCGCGCACGCAGCCCACCCCCACCACCGAGATTAATCGAGCACCGATTCGATCATTCGCCATCGTGGCGAGCTAGAGCGATTTCGAGCCATGGCTGGTTTCATGCGGAGCCTGTATTCCGCAGCCCTCCGGACGCCAACCCCGCCATACTGACCGTCGTGCGAGTAGCGATCATGAGCGCGGGTTCGCGGGGCGATGTGGCGCCGTTCACCGGACTCGGCCACGGCCTGGTGCGGGCCGGGCACGAGGTCACTCTGGTGACGCACGCGTGCTTCGCGGAGCTGGTGTCGGGTTCGGGTGTGGGGTTCCACGCGCTGCCCGTCGATCCGCGGGCCGAGCTGGAGTCCACGCGCGGGCGGCGGCTGCACCGCAGCGTCACGGGAGCCGGGAAGATCATCCGACTCGTCGAGATGGCCCGGTCGCTCGTTGGGCGGCTGACCGACGACATGATCGCGGCGGCCCGCTCCAGCGACGTCCTCCTGCTGTCCGGTTCGCTGGGGCCGCTCGGGTACACCGTCGCGGAGGGTCTGTCCCTGCCCAGCATGGGAGTACACCTCCAACCAATCGCCCCGACAAGGGAGTTCGCCCCTCCGGTGGCCGGCGTCCGCTCGTGGGGGCCCACCGTGAACCGGGCGGCCGGGTACGGGGTGAATCTGGCCGTCGAGCGGGTCTTCGCCGACACGGTGCGAACCCTGAGGCAACGGCTCGGCCTGCCGCCCATCGGTCCTGTCGCGGCGCACCGCGCCCGCGAGCGGCGGGCCTGGCCGGTGCACCACGGATTCAGCCCCTTGGTGGTGCGCCGTCCGCGGGACTGGAGGCGCGGGCTCGATGTGTCCGGGTACTGGTGGCCCTACGACGGCGAGGACGCCCGACTCCCCACCGCGCTGCGGGACTTCCTGGACGCCGGCCCCGCTCCGGTCTTCGTCGGCCTGGGCAGCGCCACCCTCCCCGATCCCGAGCGGCTGAGCGCTGAGGTGGTGCGCGCCCTGCGGGCCGCCGGGCTGCGCGGGGTGATCCAGCGGGGGTGGGGTGAGCTGCGCGCCACCGGCGACGACATGTTCACGGTCGGCGAGGTGCCGCACTCCCTCCTGTTCCCCCGTATGGCCGCGGTGGTGCACCACGCGGGGGCCGGTACGACAGCGGCGGGGCTGCGGGCCGGGGTCCCCGCCGTCCCCGTGCCGATCCAGTTCGACGAGGGGTTCTGGGCCGCCCGGCTCGTCTCGCTCGGCGTCTCGCCCGGAGCCCTGTCGCTGCGGGGGCTGCGCGCCGAACGGCTGGCGTCGGCGCTGGTGCGGGCGACCACGGACCCCTCGTACCGCCAAAGCGCGCGGGAGCTGGCGGAGCGCCTTCGCGCCGAGGACGGGGTGGCGCCGGTCGCTGAGGCGCTCGGCCGGCTCGGCACCTGACGAGGACGCACCCCGCGGACTCGTCCCCACCTCCACCCTGCGGCCTCGCGGGCCCTCTACTGACGGACTCGCAACCGCCTGCGGACTCACGGGGCCCCGCCAACGGACTCGCGACCGCCCACGCCTGCGAACTCGCGGCCCTCTACTGACGGACTCGCGACCGCCTACGGACTCACGGCCCTCCGCCCACGGCTCGCGACCGTCTCCACCCACGGCTCACGCGCCCTCCGCCCCGGCTCGCGCCACCTACGGACTCGCGGCTCACGCGCCCTCCGCCCCCGGCTCGCGCCACCTACGGACTCGCGGCCCCGTCCGCGCACCACCCGGCGGGCCGCAGGATCCAGAGCAGTTGGCGGACCAGTTCCTCCACGACCTCTTCGAGCGTCGCGTCCACCCATCCGGCGTTCCAGTCGTGCAGCAGGCCGTTCACGCTCCCGATGAAGGCGGCCGCGGCGACCCGGAAATCGCGCGGCGCGGCCTCCCCGCGGGCGACGGCGGCCGCCGCCTCGCCGCAGATGAACTCCACCCAGCGGGCCCGTCGGGCGAGCCGCTGCTCCTCCAGCCGGGCGCTCACGCCGATGATCTCCACGAAGGTGATGCGGATGCGACGCGGATCGCTCGTCACGTTCGCCGCGTAGGCGTGGAAGACGGCGGTGGCACGCTCGGCGAGCGGCAGCTCACGGGCCTCGGCGAGCGCGGCCAGGGCGGCTTCCTCGGCCCAGCCGTTGACCTGGAGATGGAGGGCCGCCAGTACGTCTTCGAGGGTACGGAACGCCTCGTAGAACTGGCGCGTCGACAGTCCCGCCGCCTCGCTGAGGGCCGCCACGGTCGTGGAGCGGTAGCCGGGGCCGGCGCCGAACAGCTCAAGCCCGGCGTCGAGAAAGCGGCGGCGCCGCTCCTCCTGCCGTTCCTCGGCCGTTCTGCCGCCGTATCGGCCGGTGGGCTGTCTGAGCCTGCCCGCCACGCGTTCCTCCCTCACCGCCGACACGAACCAGCGTTCGCCCCTCCGCCGATTTTGTCGTGTACCGCCCCTTGTGGAGAGGCTCCCCCATTCCTTACTTTCCAGTAAGTGCACTTTGAAAGCGCACGTGTTCAGATTTCTGATTGTCATGCTCGCGCCATCCATAAGCGCTCCCGACTTTCAGCACCCGCCACCCGCACTCCTCTACGACAGGACCCCCCATGTCCGTCTTCAGACCCAGACACCTCTGTTCTCTCGCCGCCGCCCTCACGCTGACCCTCGGCGCCACGGCGACCGCCGCGTCCGCCGCCACCGCGCAGGTGTCCGCCGCCGATCTGCGCGAGGTGATGTTCGTGGGCAACAACTGGGAAGGCACCGCGGACGTCATCAAGTCCACCGGTGACTTCGCGAAGGTCGGCCGGATCAACGTCGTCCCGGACAAGGCCGAGCGGCTCGCGGCGATCAACGCCGATCCCATCAAGTGGGCCTACTTCATGGCCATTCGAAGCGGCGTCGGCGAGGGGCACGACCAGTTCGTCGACGACATGTACTCCACGCCCGACGGCAGGTCGGTGGTGGTCTCGCGCCCGAGTTTCGCCGATGTCGTCTCGATCGACCTCGCCACCGGCCGGATCAACTGGCGTTTCGCGGTGTCGGGTTACCGCTCGGACCACATGGCCGTGTCCCCCGACGGCACCCGGGTCGCGGTCTCGGCCTCGACCGCGAACACCGTGCACGTTCTCGACATCACCACCGGCAGACAGCTCGGTTCCTTCGCCACCGGCGACAAACCGCACGAGAACGTCTTCACCCACGACGGCAAGTACATCTGGAACATGGCCATCGGTGACGTCAACACCGCTCTCGACGACCCCTGGCTCGACTGGACGAAGGGCGACCGGCACATCACGGTCGTCGACGCGACCACCTTCAAGCAGGTCAAGGTGATCGACATGCGCCAGCGCCTCGACGCGATCGGCCTCACGGACTACTCCGACGCCGTCCGCCCGGCCGTCTTCTCGCCGGACGAGTCCAAACTGTATTTCCAGGTGTCGTTCTTCAACGGCTTCCTGGAGTACGACGTCGCCGGCGACCGGATCACCCGGGTCAAGACCCTCCCGAAGAACCCCGCCACCAGCAGCGACCGCACGACCTGGGTGAACGACTCGCGCCACCACGGCATTTCGATGAACCCGTCCGGCACCAAGCTGTGTGTGGCGGGGACGATGGACGACTACGCGACCGTCGTCGACCGGGCGACCCTCCAGGAAGGTCCGCTGGTCACCGCCTCCAAGCCGTACTGGGCGACCGTCAGCGGTGACGGCAAGGACTGTGTCGTGTCCGAGAGCGGCGCCGACCAGGTCACCGCCATCGACTTCGCCACCGGGCAGAAGACGGTGTCGGTGCCGGTCGGCGACCACCCCCAGCGAGTTCGCCTCGGCCATGTGGAGGCGAACTGGACCGGCGCTTCCGGCAGTTGACCGGAGATCAGCCGAACTGCGCCGCTGCCCAGGCGGCCAGTTCGGTCCGGGCGCCGTTCAGCAGAGCAGGGGACGGGGCGTTCGCCCCGTTCGTGACCAACGCGTAGTGCACGGTTCCCGAGCCGGGCGCGGTGAGCAGGAGGCGGCGGCTTCCGGTGCCGCCCGGCTCGGGAGCCACGGCGATCGGCGTGGCCGAGGTGTAGGCGGGCGGGGAGACCAGCGCTCCGAGGTCGGACACCACGGTCGTTGCCGAGGTCGGGAAGGAGGCAGGCAGGTGGAGTTCCGTCGGGGCGGCCGCGCCGTCGGAGCGCCAGACGAGCAGACCGTACTGCCCCGATCCCACCAGTTGGGAGACCTGCGGCAGGGTCGAGGGCACCGGGTTCCAGGTCAGCGTGGTGGAGCCGTCGCGGGAGCGGTCCTCGTAGGTGAAGGCGAGGGTGGAACCCGCGGTGGCGCCGGGGTAGAGGCGGTCGAGGAGCCGGGCGTCCTGGCGCGGCACGGCGGTACCCGAGTCGTCGAGGCGCACGGCGGAGAGGTCCTCGTCGTTCCAGGCGTCGCCCGAGGTGAGGACCTTGTCGGGGTTGTCGTTCATCAGCTCGTGGTGACGGCCGCTGTAGATGTCCCACTGCCATTGGGTACCCGACAGAACCGGTCCCGACGAGGCCGTTCCGGTCCACCAACGGGAGCCCGGGAGGCGGGAGTCGAGGGCCTGGTACATCGCCTTGTCGACGGTCGGGGCCTTGTCCGAGACCGTTCCCGAGAGTGGATGGCCGAACTCGCTGACGACCGCGGTCGTCCCTGCGGCCGAGGCCCGGTCCCGGACCGTGCCGAAGTCGGTGGCGTACTGACCGTCCCCCGCCTTGCCCCACATGAGGATGCCCGAGATGGCCTTCTGGTCGTAGAAGTGGGTGTTGAACACATAGCGCGGGCCGAGGGTGCCCGCGTCCAGCAGTCCGCCCTCCTGCTTCTGGGAACTGATGTTGGAGTTCCAGAAGAGGTTCGGTTCAACGAAGGCGGGCTTGTCCTGCCAGCCGGCCGCGTCCATGCGGGCCCGGAACTTCCCGTAGAACGGCCAGAGCAGGTCGCGTTCCCAGGTACGGCTGGTCTGGCCCGAGTCGTAACTGCCCGCGTAGGGCTCGTTGAACGGGTCGAAGCCGGCGACGCCCGCGAACTCGGCGGTGGTGAGGTGCTGTCGGACGTACGTCATGGTGGCCTGGGCCGTGGCGAGGAACGCGTCCTGGAGCCCGTAGGCGTTGTGCCAGAAGTCGTACTGCGCCGCTTTGACGGCACCGTTCTGGGTGATGTTCTGGCCCCAGAAGAGGCAGATGCCGCAGGACTCCTGGGGGTAACCGCCCGCGGTCACCGCCCATTTGGGGGCGCCGTCGCCGGAGTACCAGCTGCCCGTGTTGAAAAGGTGGCGGGAGTAGAGGTCCTGGTGGAAGTCGGGGAAGACGCGGATGCCCGCGTCGAGGAAGGCGCGCATCTGGTCGGTGGCCGCGCCGAGGTAGGCGCTGTCGACCTGGCCGCGGGCGGGTTCCGCGTGCGCCCAGGAGAGCAGGAAGCGCACGGAGTTGCCACCACCGAGGGCGCGCAGCGCCTTCGCGGACTTCCCCGCGTCGGCGACCGAGGCGAAGGGCAGTCCGCTGTTCTCCTCCAGCTTGGTCTCGCCGGAGACGTTGTAGCCGCGCAGGACGACCTCACGGCCGAGGCCGTCGGTGAAGCGCCCGTTCGCGACCGTGAGGGTGGCGGCGGGTTCGTCGAACCAGAGGGAGTCGGGGAGTCCGTCCGCGGCGGCGGGCCCGGTGCCCGCCGCCGTGAGGAAGCCGGTGAGGAGTACGAGGACGCCGAGCAGACGCGCACGCAACTTTGGCATGTCCACAACAGTCCCGCCGGTCCCGGGAGGCGTCAACACCTCTGACTCGTGAGTAAGTTTCTTGTTTCACCGCCTCCTCGCGCGGCGCCGGAACCCGGCGGTCGGCTCACCCGCCGACCCGGCGCGTCAGGTTCAGCAGATACTCCTTGCGGTCCAGCGGGTTCAGATCGGTCCGGGGACGGTCCGGGATCGCGTCCTGCGCCACCGGCGCGTAGTGGTCGAAGGCGCATTCCAGCTCACCCTCGCCCCGCGTCAGCCCCGGGAGCTGCTGCTCCAGTTCATGCGCCCGCACCACCGGGAGGACACCCTCCAGCACACAGGAGGACCCGTGCAGCCGCGTGGTCCGCGGTACCGCGCGCTGCCTGGCCAGCAAGGGCAGCACAGCGGCGAGCGTGTCCGCCGGCGCCTCCAGACGGAAGTGGTGCATCGGCTCGTACACCTGGCTTCCGGCCGCCCGCAGCGCGTCCATCACCACCAGCGGGGTCAGGCCCCGGAAGTCGGCGCCCGTGCTGGACATGCTCTTGTCGAAGCCCTGGTGGGCGTGGCTCTGGCGCGGTGAATAGCCCGAATGCGTCATCGTGACCGTGCAGTCGGTGACCTGCCAGCCGTGCACGCCCTGCCCCAGCGTCTCCTTGACGGTGTCCTCGACCGCCTTGAAGAACGCGTACGGCATCGATCCGAGTTCGACCTCCAGGCGGAATTCCACGCCGGAGCCGGTCGGCGCCGGGTCGATGCGCAGTCCGACGGTCGCGAGAAACGGATTGGGGTCCTTCTTGTTGAACTCGACCGACGCTCCGGTTCCGAGGGGCCGTTCGACGCACAGGGGAGTCGTCTCGCGGAACAGGACGTCGATGCCGAACTCGTCCGCCAGGGTCGCCTGGAGGACTTCCTTCTGCACCTCGCCGTAGAGCGATACGGAGATCTCTCCCCGCAGGTCGTCGTGCCGGAGATCGATCAGCGGGTCCTGCTCGGCGAGCTGGGTGAGCGCGAGATGCAGCGCGCCCCTGTCGGCCGGGTCGGCGGGAGAGACGACGGTCTCCAGGGTCGGCGGGGCGAAGTGGTGTCCGCCCGCCGGCGAGGGCCTCGGTTCGCCGATGGTGTCGCCGATCCGGATCGCGCCGAGTCCCCACAGCTTGCCGATGCGTCCCGCGGTCACGCACGCCTCACGGACGGCCGAGCCCTGGTCGAAGACGCTGATCGCGGTGACCTTCCCCTCCGCTCCGTCGTGCAGGGCGAGCCGGTCCCGGGTCCGCAGCGTTCCGGAGAACATCCGCGCGTACGCGATCCTCTCCCCGGCCGCTCCCCGCTCGACCTTGAAGACGGTGCCCGACACCGGTCCGTCGGTGTCCGCCTTCGCGACGGGCAGCAACTCCCCGATCCCGGCGATCAGTTCGGCGATGCCCGCGCCGGTCATGGCCGATCCGAAGAACACGGGGTGCACCAGGGCCTCCCCGGTCTGCGCGACGAGAGCGGCGCGCAGTCGCTCGTACGACACGGTGTC
The DNA here is from genome assembly GCF_040611295.1 of Streptomyces sp. NPDC002935. Lineage (NCBI taxonomy): Bacteria > Bacillati > Actinomycetota > Actinomycetes > Kitasatosporales > Streptomycetaceae > Streptomyces > Streptomyces sp. NPDC002935. The sequence goes on along the minus strand of NZ_JBEXNW010000003.1, from coordinate 288,259 downwards.
CTCGACGTACGCGGCCAGCAGTTCCTCGTCGTGCTCGGCGAGCGGATCGAGGAGGTACGGCCCCAGCCGGGCCTCGGGGTAAGGGGTGAAGTACGCGGCGCGCGTGCCCGGTTCACCGACCTCGCCCATCGGGACGATCGCCGGGGTGAGCCGCTCGGAGATCTTCTCCAGGACATGCTCGTGGCGCGCCCCACGGCGGTCGATCTTGTTCACGAAGATCAGCGTGGGAATGCGCAACCGCTGGAGCGTGCGCATCAGGACGCGCGTCTGCGCCTGTACGCCCTCCACGGCCGAGACGACCAGGACGGCGCCGTCGAGCACGCCGAGCACCCGTTCCACCTCGGCGATGAAGTCCGGGTGACCGGGGGTGTCGATCAGGTTGACGGTGAGGTCGTCGATCGCGAAGGAGACGACGGCTGATTTGATCGTGATACCGCGCTCGCGCTCCAGCGCGAGGAAATCGGTCTGGGTGTCCCCGTCGTCGACGCTGCCGATCTCGTCGATGACCCCGACCGTGTGCAGCAGCCGCTCGGTCAGGCTTGTCTTACCGGCGTCTACGTGCGCCAGAATTCCCAGGTTGAGCATATGCACCGGGTGTCATGTCCTTCGAAGTGGGAGTGATTCCTTCCTGGGTGGACATGAACGGTGCGCGCATTTTCTGCTCCTCGATCCCGGTGAACGCTTCCCCCGTAGTCCAGCAGGCGGCCTCCCTCGACGGCAACGCATTAACGCTCCACGAAGGTCGGTCGCGGAGCGGATCCTTGACGGTGACCGGATCCTTGAGACAGACCCGCCCCCGCGGCGAGAGGAGCGGATGATGCGCGAGATCCTCCCGGCGCTGTACGAGTGGTACGCGGCCGGAACTCCGTTCGGGCTGGCCACGGTGGTGGCGGTCGACCGCAGCGCGCCCCGCGCGCCGGGGGCCGCCATGGCGGTGGGTCCCGGCGACGAGGTCGTCGGCAGTGTGTCCGGCGGCTGTGTGGAGGGTGCGGTGTTCGAACTGGCCCAGGAGGTGATCGCCTCGGGCGAGGCGCGCCTGGAGACCTTCGGGTACAGCGACGAGGACGCCTTCGCCGTGGGACTCACCTGCGGCGGTGAGATCACGCTGCTGGTCCGGCGGGTGTCGCCCGCCGACGACCCGGCCTTCGCGGCGGTGGCCGAGTCGGTGGCCGCGGGACGCCCCGTGACGGTGGCGACGGTGATCGACGGGCCCGCACCGCGCGGAGCCACGCTCGCCGTGTGGCCGGACGAGACGACGGTGCGGAACGAAGAACCGGGTCCGGACGCGGCGAGGGGGCGGGACGAGGGGCCGGGGCGGGACGCGACGACGGGCCGCGACGTGGAGCCGGGGCCGGACAAGGAGCCGGGGCCCGACAAGGTGCCGGGGCCCGACAACTTGCCGGGGCCGGACGAGGAGCCGGGGCCCGACAAGGAGCCGGGGCGGCCCGGCGCGGTGTCCGACGGGCCGCCCCGCCGGGTGGCCGACGGGCCGCCCGACCAGGTAGCCGGCCCGCACGGCCAGGTTGCCGGTTCGCTCGGCCAGGTTGCCGGTTCGCTCGGGTCGCCGGGGCTGGACGTCGCCGTCGCCGCCGACGCGCGTGGCGAGCTGGCCCAGGGTGCCACGGGGCAACGGCACTACGGCCCGCACGGCGAACGGCGCGAGGACGCCGTCACCGTCTTTCTGCACTCCTTCGCGCCGCCGCCGCGCATGCTGGTGTTCGGCGCGATCGACTACGCGGCCGCCGTGGCCCGCATCGGCGACTTCCTCGGCTACCGGGTCACGGTGTGCGACGCCCGTCCGGTCTTCGCCACCCCGAAGCGGTTCCCGGCGGGCGTGGAGGTCGTCGTGGACTGGCCCCACCGCTATCTGAGCGGCACGACGACCGACGCGCGCACGGTGATCTGCGTCCTGACCCACGACCCCAAGTTCGATGTGCCCCTGCTCGACGAGGCGCTGCGCCGCCCGGCCGCGTACATCGGGGCGATGGGCAGCCGTCGTACCCACGACGACCGCGTCGAACGGCTCCGGGCGTCCGGCGTGTCGGAGCGCGAACTGTCCCGGCTGCGCTCCCCCGTCGGCCTCGACCTCGGGGCGCGTACACCGGAGGAGGTGGCCGTGTCCGTCGCCGCGGAGATCGTCGCGCTGCGCTGGGGCGGCAGCGGGAGGCCCCTGACGGCGACGGGCGGGGCGATCCACCCGCGGTAGCCGTGATCAGCCGGTGCGCGGCGGCAACCGGTGAAGGGTCACGTCGGTGAGCCGGCCGTCGTCGGTCACCGTCGCCGTCATGTACGTGCGGTACGGCTGGCGGCGGCGGTCGGTCGGCGAGCCCGGGTTGAGCAGGCGCAGGCCGGTCGGCGCGGTGGTGTCCCAGGGGATGTGGCTGTGGCCGAAGACCAGGACGTCGAGGTCGGGGAAGCGTTCCGCGCAGCGCTGCTCGCGGCCCTGCGCGGCGCCGGTCTCGTGCACGACGCCGAAGCGCAGGCCGCCCAGCTCGGCGCGGGCGATCTCGGGGAGGCGGGCCCTGAGGTCGGGGCCGTCGTTGTTGCCGTACACCCCGATGACCTGTCGGGAGCGGGCCTCCAGCAGGTCGAGGGTGGCGGCGTCCACCCAGTCCCCCGCGTGGATCACGACGTCGGCGAGCGGAAGCTCGGCTAGCAGCGCGGCCGGGAGCTCTCTGGCCCGCTTCGGGAGGTGGGTGTCGGACAGCAGCAGGAGGCGCACCGCTTCAGGGTGTCACTCCGGTCGCCCCCTCGGTCGCCCCTTACGTGCCTCCCCGGGTCGCTCCGGGTCGCCCCGGGACGCTCTGGGTCGCTCAGGGTCGCTCCGGGTCGCTCTGGGTCCCCCCGGTGCGGCCCCGCGTCGCTCCGGCGTGATTCCACCTCGGTCCAGCGGTGGCGCGTCGTTCCACCGGGAACCGGCGTCAGTCCAGCGCGATCTCGCTCCAGACCTGCTTGCCGCCGCTCACCGGCACCGTTCCCCAGGTCGCCGACATCGCCTCGACGAGGAGGATGCCTCGGCCGCCGGTGGCCTCCCAGCCGATGCTGGTGGGCTTGATCGGCGTCCGGGGCGAGTTGTCGGCGACCGCGATGCGCAGGCGGTGGTTGATGAGGGTGAGGTCGAGCCTGACCTGCCCCTCGGTGTGCACCAGGGCGTTGGTGACGAGTTCCGAGACGATCAGCAGGGCGGCGTCCGTGAAGTCGCCGACGCCCCAGGTGCGCAGAGCGCGCCGGGTGTAGCGGCGGGCGTGCCGGACCGCCTCGGGGACCCGCCAGACGGTCCAGCTCTCGCGGAGCGGGAGCACCGCCATGCCGTCGTAGCGCATCAGCAGGAGGGCCACGTCGTCGCTGCGGTTGGCGCCGGTGAGCAGTGCGTCGGCCACGAGGCCGAGGTGGGCGGGGTCGGAGCCGGCCAGACCCGCGGCGAGCCGGTTCAGGCCGTCCTCGATGTCGAGCTCGACGGACTCGACGAGCCCGTCCGTGGTCAGCGCCACGATGGTGCCGGGCTGGAGCCGCAGCGGGCTCATGGGGAAGTCGGTCTGCCGGATGACGCCGAGCGGCGGTCCGACGTCCGATTCGGGGACCTCGGTACCGCCGTTCGGGTGACGCAGTACGGGTGGGAGGTGTCCGGCGCGCACGTACCAGGCGGACCCCTCCTCCATGTCGACATCCACATAGCAGCAGGTGGCGAAGAGATCGGTCTCCAGATCGAGCAGGAGCCGGTTGGCGTGCGAGACGACCACGTCCGGGGGGTGGCCCTCGACGGCGTAGGCGCGCAGGGCGGTGCGCATCTGGCCCATGAGGGTCGCCGCCGAGGCGTTGTGTCCCTGGACGTCGCCGATGACGAGGGCGACGTGGTTGTCGGGCAGCGGGATCACGTCGTACCAGTCGCCGCCGACGTCCAGGCCCGACGTGGTCGGCAGGTAGCGGGCGACGGCAACCGCGCCGGGGAGCCGGGGCAGCCTGCGCGGGAGCAGGGTCCGCTGGAGCATGCCGATCAGTTCGTGTTCGGCGTCGAAGGCGTGGGCGCGCACCAGGGCCTGCCCGGCGAGGCCGGCGGAGGCGGTGAGCAGGGCGCGCTCCTCGGGGCCGAAGTCGTGCGGCGTGTCCCAGCCGATCAGGCAGGCGCCGGCCATGCGTCCGCCCGCCGGCAGCGGCAGGACGGCGAGGCCGCCGGGGCCGACCTCGGCGAGGGCGGGTTCCAGGTCCGCGCCGGCGGGCCAGATGGCGGGGCGCCCCTCGTTGAGGGCCGCCGCGAGCGTGGGCATGGCCCGGACGGGGGCGTCGGGCCACTCGGAGCGCCATTCGCTGCGCCACAGCTCCGGCCAGTACTCCGGCTCGGGCGGGTCCAGAAGCGTGACGACGAGCCGGTCGCCCTCCAGCTCGGCGAGGGCGATCCGGTCGGCCTGGAGTGGTTTGCGCAGGGCCGTGACGACGGCCTGGCCGACATCGCGGACGGTGCCGGCGGTGGCGAGGGCGGCGGCGAGCCGCTGGACGCGGCCCACGTCGTTCAGGCGGGAGCGGAGCTTGGAGGCGTCGGAGACGGTGCCCACGAGCCGTGCGGGGCGCCCTTCGCCGGAGGGCAGCAGGCGGGCGCGCAGCCGAAGCCACTTGTGTCCGCCGGACGGCTGGAGGATACGGAACTCCAGTTCGCGTTCGCCGATGGAGATGTGGTCCGGTTCCACCGCGGACATCAGCGAGGGGAGGTCCTCGGGCACGGTCATCGACAGCAGGGTCTCGACCTTGCCGTCGAAGGCGGTGGAGCTGAGCCCGAACAGGTCGAGCACCTCGCCGTCGACCTCGACGTGTCCGGTGTCCATGGAGAGACTGAACGAGCTGGCGGGCAGTGCGGCCACGTCGTCCGGCAGCGGGGGCGGCGGGCAGATGGCGGCCTCGGCGAGCATCCCGAGGCAGGTCCGGTCCTCGGCCCCGAAGCCGTCGGGGTTCTCGCTGACGGCGACCATGCAGCCGTTGTCCCGCAGGGGGAGCACGGCCAGCGAGAAGTCCTGGGAGGTCAGCCTCCGGGCATCGCCGCAGCGGGCGACCTCGCCCGGTCCGAGCCAGCACGGCTCCCCGGAGCGCAGGGCTTCCGCGGCCGGGGAGCTGCCGGACAGCGCGTAGCTGTCGCGGAGCCCGTACAACGTCCTGGGCACCCCCGCGGACTCGGCCAGATGCAGTTCGCCGCCGCTCACGCTCGGTGAGTACACGGCGGCGACGGTCGCACCGGTGAAGACGAGTGCCTGTTCGAGCAGGCGGTGCAACCGTTCGCGCGGGTCGAGGTCCGCGGTGAGCGTCTTCAGGGCAAGTTCGGCGCGCGACGTTCTCGATTCGCGTTCCGCAGCACCCTCACTGACCACGCCGCAATTACAGCGCTTCCCGGGCTCGGGCGCAGCCCCTGTGACCGTTCCGAACCCGTCGGGCCTGCGGGGCAGCCCATACGGGACAGCCGATCGAACGAAATCGAACTCGTCTTGATTCATGTGTTTCGCACAGTGATCGGGTGACAGGCGTGACGGTCCGTGCTTCCCCGGCGGGCTGGAAGCCTCGGTGGCACGGGGCCCGACGCGCAGACAGACAGCGTTCCTGGGCGCCGACGAGGGGCATGGCCCGAGGCCTAGGAGCAGCGGCGCGGGTCCGCCGGCCTCGCTCGCCGTGCGGGATGGGCCTCCAGGAGGGAGCCTTGATCCCTGGAGGTGCGGAGGCCGTCAGCGGCCCCGCGAGGAGGTGGTCGGCGTGTCCGACGGGCAGGGGGCCGCACAGGCGCCGGCGAGTCGGCCGGCCCCGGTGGGACGGCCGCTGCTGTCGCTGACGCTGGCCGCGATGATGGACGACGTGCACGCCCACTCGGGAGCCGTGTACCTGCTGGCGTCCCATGAGCCGGTGCTGGAGATGGCGGTCTCCGCCGGTCTGCCGAGGGCCTTCGCCGCGCCGTGGGAGCGCGTGGGGCTCAGCGCGCCGATCCCGGTCGCCGAGGCGGTACGGGAGCGGCGGCTGATCTGGGTGGGGGGCGAGCAGGAGATGGCCCGCAGGTACCCCCGGATCGCGGTGGTGCTCCCCTACCCCTTCGCGCTCGCGGCGGTTCCGGTGGCGACGGCGACCACCGTGTACGGCGCCGCCTACGTGACGTGGCCCGGCTCGCACCCGACGGACCTCTCCGACCGGGAACGGCAGCACCTCACCGCCGCCGGCGACCGGCTCGCGCTGCGCCTGGAGCGGGCCACCGAGGAACACCGCCCGATGCGCCCCGAGTCCGACCTGCTCACTCCGCCCGCTGTGGCGTCGGCCGGCACGCTCGGCACGGTGGAGGCCGCACGGATGGTGGCGCGGCTGCCGTACGGGCTGTGCTCGCTGGATCTGCACGGGCGGGTCGGTTACGCCAACGCGGCGACGGCCGAACTGCTCGGCGTGCCCGTCAGCCGGCTTCTGGGCACCCAGCTGTGGGCGGCCGTGCCCTGGCTGAACGATCCGGTCTACGAGGACCGCTACCGGGCGGCGCTGATCAGCCAGCACGTGACCTCGTTCGTCGCGCTGCGCCCGCCGGGCGACTGGCTGTCGTTCCGCCTGTATCCGAGTACGAGCGGGCTGAGCGTCCGTATCTCGCGGGCCCGTCCGGTGTCCGAGATGACCCGGGCGGGGCCGCAGCCGCGCGACGGCAGCCATCGCCTGGTGACGATCTCCCATGTGCTGAGTCTGGCCAGCGCGCTGACCGAGGCGGCGGGCGTGCAGGACGTGGTGCAGCTGATCGCGGACGAGATCTCGCCCGCCGTCGGCAGTCAGGCCCTGGTCGTCCTCGGCAGCCGGGCCGGCCGCCTGCACGTGCTCGGGCATCGCGGCTATCCGGACCCGGAGGTCGTGGAGCGCTTCGACGGGCTGCCGCTGAGCGAGCAGACCCCGGGCACCCAGACGCTGAACACCGGTGTGCCCGCGTTCTTCGACTCGCGCGAGCAGCTGGAGCGCCTGTACCCGTCGCGGGAGGCGACACCCGACGGCATGGGCGCGTGGGCGTATCTGCCGCTGATCGCCTCCGGACGACCGGTGGGCACCTGCGTCCTCGGCTACGCGCGCTCCCATCACTTCGCGGCCGACGAGCGGGCGGTGCTGACCAGTCTGAGCGGGCTGATCGCGCAGGCGCTGGAGCGTGCCCTGCTCTACGACGCCAAGCTCCAGCTCGCGCAGGGTCTGCAGGCCGCGCTGCTGCCGAGCTCGCTTCCTCCGCTGGCCTCGATCGAGGCGGCCGCGCGCTATCTGCCGGCCACTCAGGGCATGGACATCGGCGGGGACTTCTACGACCTGGTGTCCTCGCACGGCCGGGCGGCGGCGGTGATCGGGGACGTACAGGGGCACAACGTGACGGCCGCGGGCCTGATGGGGCAGATCCGCACCGCCGTCCGCGCGTACACGGCGGTCGGCCAGGCGCCGGAGGAGGTGATGCGGAGCACCAACCGACTGCTCATCGACCTCGGCGCCGAGCTGTTCGCCAGTTGTCTGTATCTGCGCCTGGACCCCGCGCGCGGGGTGGCCGTGATGGCCCGCGCGGGTCATCCGCCTCCGCTGCTGCGCCGGCCGGACGGCCAGGTCAAGGTCCTCGACCTGGCCGGCGGGCCGCTGCTCGGGATCGACGCCGACGCCGTCTATCCGACGACGGAGGTGCCGCTCGTCCCGGGGTCCGTGCTCGCGCTGTACACCGACGGTCTGATCGAGTCACCGGGCGTCGACATCGAGGACGCCCTCGCCGACCTCGGGCGCCGGTTCGCCGCGGCCGGGGACCAGCCCCTGGACGAACTGGCCGACACTCTGCTCCAGCGGGGCGAGGAGGCCGTTCAGGAGCGGCCCGACGATGTCGCGCTGCTTCTGCTGCGGGTACGGCCGCTCGGCTGACACGGCTCGCGAAAGCCGACACGGCTCGCCGAAAGGGCGCAGGTCGATCGTGGAAACGGAGCGGGTCGATCGCGGAATGGGAGCGGTCCGATCGCGGAAACGGAGCGGTCCGACCCTCCCGCCGGAGGGCCGGACCTGTCCACTGCCGACCGGAATTCCCTGTTCCGTTGGCCGAGTCAGTGGTTCTTGATCGCCGGATTCACCGGCTTCAGGGGGTGGTCACCACGCCCGAGCCGTCGTCCATGCCCGCGCCGGACTGGTCGTGGACCGCGCCGTTCTGGTCACCCGCCGCGCCGTTCTGATCGGCGGCACCGGCTCCGGCCTGGTCGTCCGCGCCGGCTCCGGCCTGATCACCCGCGCCGCCCGCCGCGTCACTGGCGCTCGCGCTCGGGTCCACGGCGCCGCCGGCGCCCGCGTCCCCGGCGCCCGCGTCTCCGGCACCCGCGTCCCCGGCACCCGCGTCTCCGGCACCCAGCGTCGCGCCGACCGCCTGCAGCGCGGTGGTGACCGGCTGGAAGAAGGTCTCGCCGCCGACGGTGCAGTCACCGCTGCCGCCCGAGGTCAGGCCGATCGCGCTGCCGTCCTGGGTGAACAGGGAGCCGCCGCTGTCGCCCGGCTCGGCGCACACATCGGTCTGGATGAGACCGGTGACCGTGCCCTCCGGGTAGTTCACGGTGGCGTCGAGGCCGGTGACGTTGCCGTCGTTGAGACCGGTGGTGCTGCCCATCCGGAAGACCTGCTGGCCCACGGCGGCGTCGGCGGCCTGGTTGATCTGGACGGTCTGTCCATTGCCGACGTTCACCACGCTGTTGGCCTGCGTGTTCGGGTCGTCGTACTTGACGAGGGCGAAGTCGCCGTTGCCGGGGAAGGTGGCCTGGTCGACCGTGGCGATCGGCGCGCCGTCCTGCGCGTCCGACCACTTCGCGGCGGCGACACCGCAGTGGCCCGCGGTGAGGAAGGCCGGGCTGCCGTCGCCCGCCGTGACGTTGAAGCCGAGGGAACAGCGCGCTCCGCCGCCGAAGATGGCGTCGCCGCCGTCGACGAACGTCTTGAAGGTGCCCGCGGACTTCTTCAGGGTCGCCACGCCCGAGCCGAGGCCCTTGACGGTCGACTCCACCGTGTCCCACTTGGTGCCCGTGACAGTGGAGTCGGCGGTCACGCGGATCTCGTTGGTCTTCGGGTCCACGGACCACGCCGTGCCCGGGACCGTCGCGTCCGCCTTCAGCGTCTTGGCGGCGGCCTGCAGCTCGGAGGTGCTGTTCTGCACCTGGTGGGCTACGGCGCCGGCCTTCTCGATCTGATTGACGACGTTGCTGTTGTTACCGACGATGTTGATGACCAGCTGCTTGTTCGACGCGTCGTAGTACGACCCGGCGAAGGCGTCGCCCAGTTGGGAGGCGAGCATCGAGGCGACGTCCGAGACATCGGTCGACTTGAACGTTCTGGGGGTGGCGTCGTCCCCGTTCGACTGCGACGCGTTGGCGTTGGGCAGCAGAAGAGCCGCTGCTCCGAGCGCTGCCACGCCGCCCACCGCGATGGCGGCCTTGCGCTTGGGTATCCGTTTGTGACTCAACTCTTGACCTCCTGGGGACGGGGTCGATGCCGCCGTCCGGCAGCTGACTGGGGGGCGCCTGGTTGCCTGTTGATACGCGTGAGTCGCCCGAGGTGTTCAACTGCCATTGCAAATTGCGGGAGTTGGCCAACACAAAGTCATGGATTGCGGAGCCAATCGGGCCATTTCCGCCGCACGGGGCCGGGAACGGGGAGCAAGAGGGGAGCGCGCGAGCGGCGGGGGCCGGAAACGTCGGGCGGACAGCCGACGGCCGGGTGCGACGCGACCGACGGCCGGAACGGACAGGCAGTGGCGAGTACAAGGGAACCGGCGGCCGGAGCGGGAACAATGCGCCGTATGACGTTGACCCTCGCAGAAGCCGACAAGATCCTCTCCGCCAACTTCGCCCCCTGGGTGCTCGACCTCGGTCTGTCCGTGGTCGAGCTGGACGACCACCGCGCCGTCCTGCGGCTGCCATGGTCCGCACAGCTGGCCCGGGAGGGCGGCTCCCTGTCCGGCCAGGCCCTGATGGCGGCCGCCGACACGGCGACGGTGATCGCGGTCTCCGCGGCCCGCGGCACCTTCGTCCCGATGACGACGGTTCAGCAGTCCACGAGTTTCCAGCGGGCGGTGACGGACGCGGACGTGCTGATCGAGGCGGTCCTCACCAAACTCGGCCGCCGCATGGCCTTCGCGGACATCACGATGACCGCCGAGGGGTCGGCGGAGATCGCGGCGCGGGCGAGCACGGTGTACGCGATCCTCGGCTGAACGACGACGGCCGCACGACTCGGCCCGTCGGCACGGTGTGCAATCGATCGGCGACGTTCCGTCGCCGATCAAGAACGGAATCCCGGGTTCAGCGAATCTGCACAGCCCATACTCATCGAAGTCACCGCGTGCGATGGATCTGCACAGGCGCGCGCCCCCCTGCGTGCCATTGGGCCGGGACTGTCCCATTCGGTCCGGGAGCGGCAAGAGCTCCCGTGAATCGATGCCGCGCAGCTTGTGAAGAAGTCGCCGCAGAGGCGTGTGGGCGCCTGCACGGTTCCCCGCCCATGGAGCACAAGTGCCCAGGTGAGAGCCCTGGTTGATTGGAAGCCCGCCCCGCGGCCGTGCTTTGATCCGTTGCACCGCGGAGGTCGCAGCACAGCTTCCGGGAACGGAAGCCGCACCCCTGCGGTGGCGGCCGCCATCTGTCCCCCAGAGGGGGCCGCTCTCCCCCTTGTGAATATCCATATGAAGGGAAGTTCCATCATGAACTCCACCCCCCGTGTCGAGACCGCCGAGATCTCGGACGCCGACCTCGACAACGTCTCCGGCGGCCTCGCGCTGAACGCTGTCGGCACCGTCACCGGTCTGGTGGACGGCGTTGCCCCGGTCTCCGGCCTCCTCGGTACGGCCGTCGGCACCGTCGAGGGTGTGACCGGCCTGAACACCGCGCCGGTCTCCGGCCTGGTCGCCGGTCTCTGATCGCGTTTCACGCCGCTGAGTCCCGGAACCGCCCCACCGGTTCCGGGACTCTCGGGTGCCGTAGGCCTCTCGAACAGGTGAGGGAAGTCCCGTGCAGTTCCGCCAACAGGCCCTCGCCAAGCTGCGGTCGCCCGAAGAGCTCGACCTTCCGGTGCGTTTCGCCCGCCCTCAGGGCTGGCTCGTCCTGTCCGTGACGGTCGTCGCCATGGCTGCCGCGTCCGTGTGGGCCGTGACCGGCACCGTCACCTCCACGGTCGGCGCGCCCGCCGTCCTCACGCACGCGGAGGGCAGTTACATCCTGCAGAGCCCCGTCGCCGGCCAGGTCACCGCGGTCCTCGCCAAGGAGGGCGCACGGCTCCCCGCGAACGCCCCCGTACTGAAGGTCCGTACGGCACAAGGGGAAACGGCCGTCGTCCGCACGGTCGCCGCGGGCCGTGTCACCGCGCTCGCCGCCACCATCGGCGCGATCATCTCGACCGGCGCGAACGTGGCCGCCATGGAGAAGGTCGCCCACGCCGACGACCCGCTCTACGCGACGGTGTACGTCTCCGCCGGGAGCGCCGCCTCGATTCCCGCCGACGCCGCGGTCGACCTCACCGTCCAGTCGGTGCCGACCCAGCGCTACGGGGTACTGCGCGGCCATGTGAAAACGGTGGGCCGGAGCGCGCAGAGCCGACAGCAGATCGCCGCCTCCCTGGGCGACGACCAGTTGGGCGAGCAGTTCACCGAGAAGGGCCGGCCGGTGGCCGTCCTGGTCCGTCTCGACCGTTCGTCCGCCACCGAGAGCGGCCTGAAGTGGTCGTCCGCCGACGGACCGCCCTACCCGATCACCTCCATGACCCTGGCCACCGCTTCCATCCGGCTGGCCGGTCAGCGCCCTGTCGACTGGCTCCTGCCGTGACCGCCGCACCGGACACCCGGAGCAGACGGCGCGCCGCCCCGCCCCGGCGCAGCGTGCCCAAGGGCCGGGTCAAGGCCGTACGCACCCCCACCGTTCTCCAGATGGAGGCCGTGGAGTGCGGTGCGGCCTCCCTCGCCATGGTGCTCGGCCACTACGGCCGGCACATCCCGCTGGAGGAGCTGCGCATCGCGTGCGGTGTCTCACGGGACGGCTCACGCGCCAGCAACCTGCTGAAGGCGGCCCGCAGTTACGGCCTGACCGCCAAGGGCATGCAGATGGACACGGCCGCGCTCGCCGAGGTGCGGGGGCCCGCGATCCTGTTCTGGGAGTTCAACCACTACGTGGTGTACGACGGTGTGGGGCGCCGCTTCGGGCGCCGTGGCGTGCACATCAACGACCCCGGCAAGGGCCGCCGTTTCGTGCCGATCGAGGACTTCGACTCCAGCTTCACCGGAGTCGTCCTGGTGATGGAGCCGGGCCCCGACTTCCGCAAGGGCGGCCGCAAGCCCGGGGTGTTGGGCGCGATGCCGGCCCGGCTGCGCGGCACTTCGGGCACGATGCCCGCCGCCGTGCTGGCGAGTCTGCTCCTGGTGGCGGTCGGCGCGGCGGTGCCCGCGCTCAGCCGGACGTTTATCGACCAGTATCTGATCGGCGGTCAGAGTTCGCTGCTCGGCGTGCTGTTCGCGTCGATGGGTGCCTCCGTCGTGCTGACGGTGGTGCTGACCTGGTTGCAGCAGGCGAATCTGCTGCGTGGCCGCCTCATCTCCTCGACGCTCTCCAGCGCCCGTTTCCTGCGCCATCTGCTGCGGCTGCCGGTCACGTTCTTCTCCCAGCGCAGCCCGGCCGACCTCGTGCAGCGGCTCCAGTCGAACGACGCGGTGGCCGAGACCCTGGCCCGCGATCTCGCGGCCGCGGGTGTGGACGCGATCGTCGTCGTCCTGTACGCCGTGCTGCTGTACACGTACGACCCGCAGCTGACGGCCGTCGGCATCGGCGTCGCGCTGCTCAACGTGGTGGCAATGCGGGTGGTGATCCGGCTGCGCGCGACCCGCACCGCCAAACTCCGCGCCGACAGCGCCCGGTTGACCAACACCGCTTACACCGGGCTCCAGTTGATCGAGACGATGAAGGCCACCGGTGGCGAGGACGGCTACTTCCGCAAGTGGGCCGGACAGCACGCCACCACGCTGGAGGAGCAGCAGCGGCTCGGTGTGCCGAGCGCCTGGCTGGGGGTCGTCGCGCCGACGCTCGCGACGCTCAACAGCGCGCTGATCCTGTGGATCGGCGGGCTGCGCGCGGTCGAGGGGCATGTCTCCGTGGGTCTGCTGGTCGCCTTCCAGGCGCTGGTCACGCGCTTCACCGCGCCGATCACCCGGCTCAACGGTGTCGCGGGCCGCATCCAGGACTTCGCCGCCGACGTGGCCCGTCTCAAGGACGTCGAGAACTTCCGGGCCGACCCGCTCTACGCCCGCTCGGGCACCGGCGAGTCCACCCGGCGCCTTCAGGGCCATGTCGAGCTGGAGAACATCACCTTCGGCTACAGCCCGCTCGACAAGCCCCTGCTCACCGGGTTCTCACTGACGGTCGGCCCGGGCCGGCAGGTCGCGCTGGTCGGCGGCTCGGGCAGCGGCAAGTCGACGGTGTCCCGGCTCATTTCGGGGCTCTACGCACCGTGGGAAGGCACGATCCGTATCGACGGCCGGCGTCTGGAGGACATCCCGCGCGGCGCGCTCGCGGCCTCCGTGTCCTTCGTCGACCAGGACGTCTTCCTCTTCGAGGGGACGGTCCGCGACAACGTGGCGCTGTGGGATCCGTCGATCCCCGACGACGCGGTGGTCGCCGCCCTTCAGGACGCGGCGCTGTACGACGTCGTGACGCGCCGGCCCGGCGGTATCCACAGCAGGGTCGAGCAGGACGGGCGGAACTTCTCCGGCGGTCAGCGGCAACGCCTTGAGATCGCGCGGGCGTTGGTGCGCAGGCCCAGCATCCTGGTGCTCGACGAGGTGACCAGCGCCCTGGACGCGGAGACGGAGCAGACCGTCATGGACAACCTGCGTCGGCGCGGCTGTGCCTGTGTGGTGATCGCCCACCGGCTGAGCACCGTGCGGGACAGCGACGAGATCGTCGTCCTCGAACACGGCACGATCGTGGAACGCGGGCGGCACGAGGCACTGTTGGCGGCCGACGGTCCGTACGCCGCTCTGGTCAGGGAGCGATGAGATGACCACGGTTCACGAGGGCGTCCACGAGGGCGACGTCGTACTCGGCGCGCTCGGCGGCATGGGGACCCGGGTCGACTGCGCGGGGCTGAGCCGCCTCGATCTGGAGGGCCCGCAGGTCCTGTGGCTGGTGGCCGCGGGTGCCATGGACCTGTTCGCGGTCGACGCCGCGGAGCAGGGTCACTGGCATCACCTCGGCCGGCTCGAGGCGGGATCCCTGCTGCTCGGCCCGGTGGCGGGCCCCCAGCACACCCTGGTCGGGCGGCCGTTGCGCGACTGCGTGGTGCACCGGATCGGGTTGCGCGAGCTGTACCAGCCGGCCGACACGGCGACCTGGTCGTACGACGAGTACGGCAACCCGCGGTACACGCCGCCGACGACGAGCCCGCTGGAGTACGCGCTCGCGCTCGGCGTCGGACGCAGTCTGTCCATCCTCTTCCAGGCGCCGATGGCGACGGAGAACGCGGCGGCGCCCACCGACGACGACGTCTTCTGGATGCAGGTCCCGCCGGGAAGTGTGCAGTACGGCTCCCTGTACGGGGCCGAGGCGGCGGCCGACCTGCTGATGGACTCCGGCGTCTGGCAGGGCATGGTCGACCAGCAGTACCGGCTGCTGTCCACGCTCGACCGCTGGATCGAGCAGGTCGAGGCCGGTCACGAGGACCGTACGGCGGCGGGCATCAAGGCCGGTGAGGCCGTTCGCGCCCAGGCCGACCGCACGCTGCTCGCCTCGATCGGCAGATCGTCGGCGAAACGCCCGACCGCGGCCGACGCGGACGCATCGTACGCGGCCTGCGCGCTGGTCGCCCGCGCGGCCGGGATCACCCTGGCCGAGCAGGCGCAGAGCGGCACGGAGAGCGACCGGCTCGACCCCGTGGAGCGGATCGCGCTCGCCTCGCGCGTCCGTACACGTGCCGTACGGCTCGACGGGCGCTGGTGGCGCGACGACATCGGCCCGCTGGTCGGCCACCGGGCGGTGTCCGGCGCACCGGTGGCACTGCTGTGGCGGCGCGGCGGATATGTGGCCGTGCAGCCGTCGTCCGGGCGGGAGACACCGGTGGAGAAGGCCAACGCGGCGGAGTTCGAGCCGCGGGCCGTGATGTTCTACCGGCCGCTCCCCGAGCGTCGGCTGAGCCCGCTGAGGCTGCTGCGGTTCTGTATGACGGGTACCGGCGGAGACCTGCGCAACCTCGCGATCAGCGGTCTGGTGACCGTCGCGATCGGCGCGCTGGTGCCGATCGCGACCGGCAAGGTGCTCGGCGAGTACGTGCCGAAGGCCCAGCACGGCCTCATCGTGCAGGTCTGTCTCGCGCTCATGGTCACCAGCGTGGTGTCGGCGGCGTTCATGCTGATGCAGAACCTCACCCTGCTGCGGATGGAGGGCCGGATCGAGGCGAGTCTCCAACCTGCCGTCTGGGACCGGTTGTTGCGGTTGCCGACGGCGTTCTTCGCCTCCCGCTCGACCGGTGAGCTCGCCGGCGCCGCGATGGGCATCAGCGCGATCCGCCGGCTTCTCGCCGGTGTCGGCCCGACCCTCGCGCAGGCGGGCACGGTCGGCGCGATGAACCTGGGGCTGCTGCTCTGGTACAGCGTGCCCATGGCGCTGGCCGCGATCGGGATGCTCGTGGTCATCGCGTCGGTGTTCCTCGGTCTCGGTCTGTGGCAGGTGCGCCGGCAACGCAGCCTGGTGGTGCTGAGCAACAAGCTCAACAACCAGGCCTTCCAGACCCTGCGCGGCCTGCCCAAACTGCGGGTCGCGGCGGCCGAGAACTACGCGTACGCGGCCTGGGCGGGCGAGTTCGCCCGCAGCCGTGAGCTCCAGCGGCAGGTCGGCCGCATCAAGAACCTGACGACGGTGATGGGCGCGGTGTATCTGCCGCTGTGCTCCCTGCTGATGTTCATGCTCTTGGCGGGTCCGGCGCACGGCTCGCTGTCGGCCGCCGACTTCCTCACCTTCAACACGTCGATGACGATGCTGCTGACCTCTGTCACCCAGATCACCGGCGCGTTCGTCTCGGCGGCGGCCGCGCTGCCGATGTTCGAGGAGATCAGGCCGGTGCTCGACGCGACGCCCGAGGTGCGCGTGGCGAGCACCCGTCCCGGTGTCCTGTCCGGCGGGATCGAGGCACGGCGGCTGTCGTTCCGGTACGCCGACGACGGTCCGCTCGTCCTCGACGACGTGTCGTTCGACATCCGGCCGGGCGAGTTCGTGGCGATCGTCGGACCGAGCGGCTGCGGCAAGTCCACCCTGCTGCGGCTGCTGATCGGCTTCGACAGGCCGGTGTCGGGCAGTGTGCTGTACGACGGCCAGGATCTGGGGGCGCTCGACCAGTCCGCCGTACGCCGTCAGTGCGGTGTGGTGCTCCAGCACGCGCAGCCGTTCACCGGGTCGATCCTCGACTGCATCTGCGGCACCGAGCCGTACACGCCGGAGGAGGCGATGGCGGCGGCCGAGATGGCGGGGCTGGCCGAGGACATCAGGCGGATGCCGATGGGCCTGCACACCCTCGTGGCGGGCAGCGGCGCGATCTCGGGCGGCCAGCGCCAGCGTCTGATGATCGCCCAGGCGTTGATACGACGGCCGCGCATCCTCTTCTTCGACGAGGCGACCAGCGCCCTCGACAACGCCACGCAACGCACGGTGATCGAGAGCACCAAGGCGCTCAACGCCACCCGGGTCGTGATCGCGCACCGGCTGTCGACGGTGCTCGACGCGGACCGTGTCATCGTGATGGAGGAGGGCCGCGTCGCCCAGCAGGGCCCGCCCGCACAGCTGCTGGCGGACACGGGCGGGCGACTGCACGAGCTGGTGCGACGGCAGCTGGCCTGAGCGGTCAGTCGACTCCCGGGACCGGGGCGCCGGAGGGGACCCCCGCGTCGACGTAGATGCTGTAGATCTCCTTCCAGGGCGTGTTCCCCCCGGCGTGCGGGCCCCCGGACCGCTCGCCGCGCGCCGTCGCGTCGAGCGCGGTGAGGCACACCTCCCAGCCGGCACCGTTGCGGGCGGCCGTGTTCGGCTCGGCGAGCACGTTGGTGAGCGTGAAGCGGGTCCGCCGGTCGTCGAGGGCTTCGAGGTCGAAGCGCAGTTCGTCGCCGCCCCACTCGAAGGAGAGATGGCGGGGCGGGTCGACGGCGAGGACACGGCCCGTCGACTCCGGCATGTTCGGATCGCCGCTGAACGTGATCGTGCCGCCGGGGCGCAGTTCCATCTCGGCGCGGGAGGGGAACCACGCGGCGAGTTCGTCGGGGTCGGTCACGAACCGCCAGACCCGGTCGACGGGGTGGTCGTAGGTGCGGCTGAAGCGGACGGCGGGGCGGCCGTCGTCCAGGGTGAGGTAGGTCCCGGTGAGGGCGGTGGTCTCGGCGGACATGGTGGCTCAGTCCTTCGGTGAGGGTGCTTCGCCGTTCGGCTGCCTTCTGTCGTGCGGGAACGGCTCTTCGGCAGGGTCCGACGGCTCGCCCTTGGCCCTGTCCGGACCTCCGTCCAGGCGGCGGCCGAGGGCGTCCAGGCTCTCGTTCCACAGGGTGCGGTACGGGGCGAGCCAGGCGTCGAGTGCGGCGATCGGGGCCGGATCGAGAGCGTAGACCCGGCGTTGCGCGTCCTGTCGTACCCGGACGAGCCCCGCGTCGCGCAGCACCCGCAGATGCTTCGAGGTGCCCGGCTGACTGAGCCCGCACGCCTCGACGATCTCACCGACGGCCCGCGGGCGCTCCAGGAGCAGCGCGACGATGGCCCGCCGGTGGGGGTCGGCGAGGGCGGCCCAGAGGGAGGCGTCGGACATGGCTTCAATATGCCTCTGCAGTTATATGACTGTCAAGGAATACATGGGACGGACGTCACACCCGGCCCGCCTAGCGAAACGTTGCCGTTTCGCTAGGCGGGGTTTAGTCTCGTAGCGTCGATGTGTACGAAACCGTTTCGTTTACGTGCACGCAACGAGCGACTTCCCTGGAGTGCTTCTCCCATGTCCCAGACCCTGACCAAAGGCACCGGCACGGGTGCCGCGGACGCGACGTCCGCACCCACGTCGAAGCGGCGATGGTGGATCCTCTCGATCATCGGCATCGCGCAGCTGATGGTGGTCCTCGACGCCACCATCGTGAACATCGCCCTGCCCTCCGCCCAGGCGGACCTCGGCTTCTCCGACGGCAACCGGCAGTGGATCGTCACCGCGTACTCCCTGGCCTTCGCCTCCCTGCTCCTGCTCGGCGGGCGCATCGCGGACCTCTTCGGACGCAAGCCCGCCTTCCTGGTCGGTGTCGCCGGGTTCGCCGGGGCCTCCGTCCTGGGCGGCGTCTCCAACAGCTTCGGGATGCTGGTCACCGCCCGCGCGCTGCAAGGTGTGTTCGGCGCGCTCCTCGCGCCGGCCGCCCTCTCCCTGCTGAACACGACGTTCACCGACGCCAAGGAGCGTGCCAAGGCGTTCAGCGTGTACGGCGCGATCGCCGGTGCGGGTGGCGCGGTGGGCCTGCTGCTCGGCGGCGTCCTGACCGACGCGCTCGACTGGCGCTGGACGCTGTTCGTCAATCTCGTCTTCGCGGTCGTCGCCTTCGCCGGCGGCTGGGTCCTGCTGAGCGGTCACCGGGACGCGGCGAACTCCAAGCTCGACCTGCCGGGCACACTGCTGGTCTCCACCGGACTCTTCGCCGTGGTCTTCGGATTCTCCAACGCCGAGACGCACGACTGGAGTTCGCCGGCCACCTGGGGCTTCCTGGCCGCGGGCGGAATCCTGCTGACCGCGTTCGCCTGGTGGCAGACGCGGGCCGAGCACCCGCTGCTGCCGATGCGCGTCCTGCTCGACCGCAACCGGGCCGCCTCGTTCCTCGCGGTGCTGATCACCGGCGCGGGCATGTTCGGCGTCTTCCTCTTCCTCACCTACTACCTGCAGTTGAACCTCGGCTTCAGCCCCACCAGGACGGGTGTGGCGTTCCTGCCGATGATGGCGGCGCTGATGGTCATGGCGCAGGTCTCCACCACGGCCCTGGTGCCGCGGATCGGCCCGAAGGTCGTCATCCCCGCCGGCTTCGCGGTCGCCGCGCTCGGCATGGCCTGGCTCACCGGTATCGGCGTCGGTTCGTCCTTCTCGACCGACGTACTGCCGCAACTGCTCCTGATCGGCGCCGGTCTCGGCATGGTGATGCCGCCCGCGATGTCGCTGGCCACCAGCGGGATCGCCCCCGAGGACGCGGGCGTCGCCTCGGCGACCGTCAACACCATGCAGCAGGTGGGCGGTTCCATCGGAACGGCGTTGCTGAACACGCTCGCGGCGAGCGCCGCGACCAGCTATCTGGCCGGCAAGGACGCGACGAACAAGCTGGTCCAGGCCCAGTCCACGATCGAGAGCTACACCACCGCCTTCTGGTGGTCGGCCGGCTTCTTCGCCGCGGGAGCGCTCATCGCGCTCGTGCTCTACCGCCGCGGCAAGCCCGTCCAGGACCAGGACGCCGCACCCGTCGTCCACATGTGATCGTGTCCTGACCCGATCACCCATCAGGCCGAGGGGCCGCCGTCCGCAGGGAGACGGCGGCCCCTCACACGTCGCCGGTAACGGGCCGTCGCGGCGACCCGGCGTGCCTCCTGGCGCAGTTCGTTCCCCGGCCGGGCGGGCCGGTACACGACCAAGGCCCGGTACTCCTTCTCCAGCCGCAACCCGGCCGCGCCGGGGTGGACCTCGCCGTCGTACGCGAGGGTGTCCGCCCCGGAGACGCCCTCCAGCTCCACCCAGGGAACCCGCTCGGCGCTGTAGACCCGCGAGTGCCCCAGGGTCCCGAGGAGCGTGGAGGCGACGACCCGGGTACGGGCGAAGTGGTGATCGCCGTCGATCAGACGCAGATCGAGCAGCCCGTCGTCCAGGCGCGGCCGGACGGCGGGGGCGAAGCCCTCCGGGAAGGAGCGGCCGTTGCCTGCGAGGAACAGCCACAGACGGCGGGGCCGGCCGTTGACGTTCAGCTCGATGGGATCCGCGGTACGCAGCACCCGGACGAGAGCGACGGCCGCCGCCGGCCACCTGCCCCAGCGCTGCTCCGACTTCTCCCGCAGGCGCACGAGTTCGGGGTACGACCCGATACTGAACGTGGTGAGGAACGGCATGTCCTGTCCCGCCCCCGAGCGGGCCACGCCGATGTCCACCGCCACCGCCTCACCCCCGGCGACCGCCACCGAGGTGTCCTCGAAGTCCGGGACGCCCACGTCCAGCGCGAAGTGGTTGAGGGTGCCGCCGGGGAACACGGCCAGTGCCAGCCCCCGTTCGGCCGCCGCGCGGGCAGCGGCGTTGACGCTGCCGTCGCCACCGCAGACGCCCAGCGCTCCACGGGTCTCCGCGGCGCGATCGGCCGCCGCGGCTAGCAACTCCGCGACGTCGTCGTCGGGGCCGCGCTCGATCAGCTCGGCCTCGGGCAGCAGGGCGCGCAGCCGCTCGGCGGGCGGCACCTTCGCATCGGGCGCACGGTCATCGGGCCGGCTGTCGACGAAGACGACCAGCCCCTTGCCGAGCGGCAGCGCGGGCGCCCGTACGGCCGGTCGCTCCCGTTCCGGTACGGCGGCGTGCGGCGGCCACCAGCGGCAGGTGAGGGCGGCCGCGCCCGCGCCGATGGCCACGCCGGCGAGCACGTCTCCCGGGAAGTGGACCCCGACGTACACACGCGAGAAGGCGACGGCGGCGGCCACGGGCACGACCAGGGCGCCGTAGCGCGGGGACTCCAGGGCGACCGCGGTGGCGAAGGCCGCGGCGGAGGCGGAGTGCCCGGAGGGAAAGGACGTGGTCCGCGGCTGACGGGTCAGGTGCCGGATCGAGGGCACCCCCTCGAGCAGCGGGCGCGGACGGCGGGCGCTCCACTTCACCAGCGTGTTGACGGTGAACGAGGCCAGGGCCAGTGAGCCCAGGCCGCGCAGCGCCGCGCGTCGCGCCGTGGGCCCGCCGACGAGGCTCATCCCCGCCGCCGTCCCGATCCACAGACGTCCGTGGTTGGCCGCGTGGCTGAGCCGCCGCAGCGCCGGATCGGCTCCGGGTACGCGCGCCGCGGCCACCCGTGTGAACAGCCGCTGGTCCCATTCGCCGAGTGCACCCATGCTCCACGGCTACGCCGTCCCGGCCGTACCGGCATCCCGGGTGACTCGGAACGGTGACAAGCGTGGGCCGTGCGGCGCACGGGGCGGACGGCTCGGGGATGCGGTTCCCTCCGGGGCGTGACGCCCGTCCCGCGGTTGTTCCGGCCGTATACACAGATATGCCGAGGGCCGGCCGACGGCCCCACTCCGTCTGACCGACCCTCGGTGCGAAATCACATGGCGCCTCGCGACGGAGCCCGCACTCCCCAGCTACGGACCCCGGTCCATGTCCACAAGGACCACGCGATCCCGGTCTCTCAGAACGCGAAGACAGTCATCCCGTAGGAGTTCTTCACGCACTCGTTGGCGAAGGTGTGCTCGTACGCGACGCGCTTGCCCTGCCAGACGCCGGCCACCGTGACGACCACGGGGTCGTACTGCCTCGTACAGAAGACGTCGTTTCTGGGTGTCAGCGCGTCGAAATCACCTTTGACCACCCGGAGTTCGGCGCAGGCGTCGACCGCGGCAGGGTGGGTCCCGGAGGCCGTCGGGGCGCAGTTGAGGGTGACGGCGCGTTCTGGGGTGGTGACGGCCGCGCTCTGGCCGTGGCCCGTGGTGAGCACCAGGGCGGAGGGGGCGTAGAGCCCGGACGGGCCGAGGCTGGGGGCTGCGTGGGCGGACCCCATCAGGGGGCCGCAGACGGCGGTGGCCGTCAGAGTGAGAGTCGCTGCCCAACGCGCGGTGTTCGGCATTGTGTGCATCCTTCCGCTCGATCGAATGCGATACCGGCTCGGTCGAGTGCCGGTTCGGCGAGCGCGAGTCTGCCGAGTCCGCACAGGAAACACACATCGACCCCATGCGTTTCAGTAACTTTGAGTATTGAAGCAGTGGCGTGAAGTTACAGAATTCGAACGACCGAGGCCCGGAACTGAGCGGTTGTTGATCGCCACCGACGGCCACCTGGCCGGATTGACATGGCTCGGCAATAGGCCTGAAACATTCCGATTGAACCGGCACGCCGCCTCGACTTCCGCTCACGGCGGACTTCGCCGCCACCCCTTGCATCGTGAGTGCAACGGAGTAATCCTCATTACATGATTACAACGGAGCAACGCGAGAAGCTGCGCGGCTGGTTCGCCGGCCGCCTGCCCGACGATCTCTTCGAGAGCCTGACGGAGGTGACGGTCGACCGTGAGGAGATCACCGTCGTCGGCCGCATCCCCGAGCCGAAGCTCGCCGAAGGCGCCTCGGACGCCGAGAAGGAGGCGGCGCTCCACGCCCGTATCCAGGACTTCCGCGAGCGCACCCGCGACGACCGCGTCGCGGTGGCCCGCGAGGCGGAGCACCGCTTCAGCAAGAAGGTCTCCTGGGGTGTGGAGTGCGGCACCGAGCGCGCCCTGTTCACCCATGTCGCCGCGCCGGTCATGACCCGGCTGCGCCAGCCCGAACGCGAGGTCCTCGACACGCTCATCGCCGCCGGGGTCGCCCGCAGCCGCAGTGACGCCCTGGCGTGGTGCGTGCGCCTGGTGCAGCGGCACACGGACGACTGGCTCATCGAGCTGCGCGACTCGCTGGAGCATGTGCAGCGGGTCCGCTCGCAGGGCCCGGACGCCGAACCGCAGGACGCCTCCGGCGACGAGGAGTGACCCGGAGCCGCGCGGCCATGACCGCGCGGCTCCGGGGTACCGCGCTCCAGCCGAGGTCCGCGGTGGGGCGCGTGGACCCATGGAGTCCCACGGGTCCACGCGCCCGACTGGAACGTAGAACAAAAGTTTGAGTCGACGGGCCCATTGACCGCGGTGGACAAAGGCGGGACCCTCCTTATCCATGCGGGTGATCGGGGGGCTTCAGGCATGCCCGAGGGGATTCTTCAGTACGTAGTGTCACCGGAGTACGCGAATGACCTGTCCGCTGTCCGTAGAATCTGGACGGCTCCCAGAGTTCTGGGTGGCGCGGGCATGTTCATCTTCACCACCTACGCCACCCTTCCATTGCTCTCCCGTGTGGGATCGATTCGTGGAGACGGCGGAGCCCTGATGTTACGGAGGATCATCGACGGGGGGCGGGAGAGGGAATTCCTGTCGGGTCTCCTCGGCATCGGTGACGAAACCGTACCGGACGGCGGAATAGCAAATCCCGTGGTCCGCAGGATGCTCACCGATCTCGGCGATCTTCACCGCGATCTGCATGACATGAAGGGCGAGTATCTCGATATCTTTTCCGGGATCATCGCCCTGTCGTGCATACGAACCATAGCCGCCCTGAATCTGGTCCTCGACGTCGATGACTGCTGCCGCTATTGGCGCTATCTTCGCCATTCCCTGACTCTCTTCGGCGTCGAACTCGGTGACCGGGAAACGGTTTCCGACGCGTGCGAGCGCTTCGTCGCCCGGCATGCCGGAGCCGATCGCCAGACGAAGGCCTATCTGCCACGACTGTTCGCCGCCCATCCCGAACACATGGCGGTCTGCTCTCGCGCGTTGTTCCCGGCGAGTCGACGAGTCGTCGTCAGCACCATGTCCGCACAACGGCCCACGCAATGGGCGACCCCATGACAGTGCTGCCACGGACGGGTGGTCGCGCGCGTACCGCACTCCGCCTGCTTCCCCGGTACGGGCGGCACCTGTTGTTCCACCCCTACCGGACGGGCCTGGCTCCTGCGGTGGGTGGACGGGGCTGGGAGATCGCCGCCTACGACCTCTTCCTCGATCTTCTGCTGTCGGGCTTCGTCGAGATCACAGGGCGCCCGGTGCGGCGGGGAACGGCACAATTGCTGATCCTGGTCAACAGGATCGCCTTCCTGATGGACGACGAATTCGAGCGGCGCGTCGGGAAGGAGTCCGTCGATTTCGACGATCTGGCCGCCGCGACGGATGTCGAGCGTGCCGTTGCGGACATGCGGACGTACCTGGGTGCCACCTGTGACCCGGCCCGGCGTGACCTGATCCGACAAGCGCTCCGCCGGACCGTCGACACGGAATACCGGCGCTACGCGACGTCGGTCGAGAACCGGCGAGCCGCACCATCGGTGGACGAAATCCTCGAGGACGCCGCTGTGGACTGCGGTGCCGTGATGAGGCAACTCGCAGAGATCACGGGCTTGTTTCAGGGCGCCGCCGCGCCAGAGACCGCTTTGGACGACTTCTACGCGCTCGGTCTCGCCTGCAGGTTCGCGGACGATCTGAGGGACTGGCGCCACGACAGCGAGAAGGGGACGGGAAACATTCTCCTGTCCATCCTCGCCCGGTACCCGAAAGAGTCCCTGCAGCTCACCCGCGCGCAGCTGTCAGGGACTCGGATGAACGAAAAGAGTTGGCACCGGCTGTGTCCCGAAGGGTTCGCCGAGTTCACCCACCTCTACGAGGAACACTACGCACGCATTCGCACGAAGAACCTGCGCATCGCCGCCGACTTGATGATGGAGACAGGCCGAAATGGTCATCATGCGAAGACTGACGGGCTGACGGCTGCTCGGACTTAGAAGAGGAAATCCGCATGGACAGATGGTCGGCCGCGCCACCCACGGCCGTAGCACTCACCGACGACCGGGCAGCCGACCCCCGAGTGACCGGGCGCAAGGCAGCCACCCTGGCGCAGTTGCTGACGTCGGGTTTCCCCTGCGCTGATGGCATGGTCGTACCCGCCTGGATCCACCAGCACTTCCAGGACAGTGCCCGGACCGGATGGAGCGACGGCGAACCGCTGGCCCACCTTGAGCGCGCCTTGGACGAGATCACAGACGTCCATGGCCGGGCCCCGCTCGCCGTCCGGTCGTCCGGCACCGTGGAGGACACGTCCGAAGCGTCCTGTGCCGGCCTCTACACGAGTGTGCTGGACGTGACGGGCACCGCCTCGCTACGAGCCGCGGTACTGAAGTGTTGGGCGTCCGCAGAAAACGCGGCTCCCTCCCACCACGAGGGAGCCACCGGAACACCGCCGATGGCCGTCCTGGTGCAGCGCATGCTCGAACCCGACGCTGCCGGCGCCGCGTTCGCCACCGACCCGACGGGTGGTGACGCCGCGGCCGTGTCCGTATCCGCGGTGCGAGGCCGCGCCGACCGACTGATGCAGGGCGAGACAACCGCGGACGAGTGGACAGTGACGGCCTCGGCCGCCACCTGTGTGCGCAACTCGTACGACGCGATCACGTCCGACCAGGCCGCCCAGATCGCCGAGCTGACCCGGCGGGTCTCCACCCGCCTGTCATGTCGCGCCGAGGTCGAGTGGGCCCTTCTGGGCGGCAGGATCACGCTGTTGCAGGCGCGGCCGATGACCGCCGTCGACGAGCGCGTGATCGCCTGGCAGGCGCCGCCGCGCGGCGAGTGGCGGCGGGACATCCGCCTCGGTGAATGGCTTCCGGAACCGGTGACCCCGCTGTTCGCCACCTGGTTCCTGCCGACGGTGGATCTGCGGTTCCGCCGAGCGCAATGGCGACGCAGCGGCGTCCTGGTGCCGACGCCGTCCTACCGGCTCGTCCACGGCTGGTACTACCACTCGCCGTTGGGCGAGCGCCGCTCCTCCGCGCTCCTTGAGGGAATGCTCGCGCATCCCGGCTTCGCCTGCGCCATGCTGGCCGGCAGACTCTGGCCGGCGGTCACGAACAGGATCGTGGTCGCCAAGGAGACAGCCGTCCTGGAGAGTCACACGCGCCACTGTCGTGCGTTGCTCGGCACGGTGGCCGCGGGCTTCGGGGGCGTCTCCGAGCACGCGACAGCCGACTTCGTCGACCGGGTGATCGAGCTGGTCGGAGACTACGTCTCGCCGATGCTCCTGGTGGGCGGCGCCGCCTGGCGGGCGGAGCAGGCACTGGCCCGCTACTACCGGAAGACGATCCTCCCCTACACGGATGAGCCCTATCACGGATTGCTGGTCGACCGCGGGCAGGCCGACGGCGTCGCTCCGCACGCGGTCTCCACCCTCGACTGGTACCGCCCGACCCTCGGCGAGATCGCGCACAGCACGCGCCCGGAGCCGCGGCCCGAGGCGCACACCGATACCGCTGAACGTCTCAAGGAGTCGTGCCTCTCGGTCCTGTCCCGACAAAAGACGGACCCGGCACTTTTCAACCGCTTGCTCACGAACGCCCGGGACACGGCGCGCCTGCGGCGGCGGTACACGGGGAACCTGACCGAGCCATGGCCTGTCCTCCGGCAGGCGGTCCATCGGCTGGGCGCCGCGCTGGAGGAGAAGGGCGTCATCGACCGCCCGGAGGACGTGCACTTCCTGACCTACGAGGAACTGCGAGCGGCGCTGTCGCAAGGTGCTCCCGCCCGAAGGCAGGAGCTGATCGCCCACAGAACCTCGACCTGGGCACGGCAGCGCGCTCTGTGGCCGCCTCTGACTCTCGGCACCGCCGCGTTCCTACTGCCGCTGCTGCTCGGCCGCCCGGCGACGCAGGCGGACGGATGCGACGCGGACGGCGTGCTCGACGGGATCGGGGTGAGCCCCGGAAGGGCGACCGGCAGGGCTCGGCTCGTCGATCACCCGGCGCGAGCGGACATTGCTGCCGGGGACGTGCTCGTCGTCCGGTCCCTCGTACCGGCACTCGCTCCGCTGATCGCACGAGCCGGAGCTGTCGCGGCCGACGTCGGGAGTGTGGCCGCACACATGTCGGTCATCGCTCGCGAGTACGGCGTACCCGCCGTCGTCGCGCTGCACTCGGTCACACGAACCGTTCGGGACGGCGACGTCATCACCGTGGACGGCACGACGGGCCGCGTCCATCGACGCGGAACCGTGCTGTAGGACAGCGGACGAGGAGACGGAACTCCATCGATGGTTCACACCGCCTCACAGTGCGGCTTCGGCTCACGGATCGTGTCCACCTGCAGGATCGTACGACCCGTCACGTGCGTGCTGGCCGCACTGTCCGCGGCATGCGGTGGCCACCTCGCGACGGACTCGTCGGACGGGGGCCTGGGCCGGGTCCTGCTGTCGATGGTGTGCATGGCTGGGGTGATGGGCGTCGCGAACGCCGTGAACGACATCGCCGACCTGCCCGCCGACAGGATCGGCAAGCCCTGGCGACCGATCGCGTCCGGGCGGGTCGGGCTCCGGACCGCCTGGTTCGTGGTCCTGGCCCTGGCGGCACTCACGATGACGACCGCTTTCGTGCTGGGCCCGATGGAGACGCTCTTCGCTGCTGCCCTGCTGTTCCTGGCTTTCGCCTATTCCTATCGTCTGAAGGACACCGTGCTGGTCGGCAACCTCGTCGTCGCCGCCGTGAGCTGCGGCACTCTCCTCTTCGGTGCCATGGTCTCCAGCGGAATGTCGCCGAGATCATGCGTCGCGGCAGGGACCGTCCTGTTGTTCGTGGTCGGCTACGAGATCGTCAAGACCCTGCAGGACCGCGACGCCGACGGCGAAGCCGGTTTACGCACCCTCGCCACCGCGTTCGAACCCGCGGTGAGCGTCGCCGCCTA
This sequence comes from Streptomyces sp. NPDC002935, assembly GCF_040611295.1. NCBI lineage: Bacteria > Bacillati > Actinomycetota > Actinomycetes > Kitasatosporales > Streptomycetaceae > Streptomyces > Streptomyces sp. NPDC002935. The sequence goes on along the minus strand of NZ_JBEXNW010000003.1, from coordinate 260,769 downwards.
CACGGCCGTGGCCGCGGTCCTCTGTGCCGCCGTACTCGGCGTGGGCCCCCCGGTCAGCTCGGAACCGTCGCCCTACCTCGTCTGTGTCACCCCGTTTCTGATCGCGCCGGTGTGCTCGTGCACCTACATCCTCTGGTCCTGGCCGGACCGGGACAGGTCAGCGGCCCGATCGCTGCTCATCCTGCGGTTGGCCTGGTTTCCGGGCCTGTTGTCCCTTGCCCTGCTGAAATGACGTCTTTGGTGGATATCGGATGGATATGGGTCACATCGCGCTCGTGACGGGCTACATCGTCGTGAGCTACTTCATCGGCTGCGTCTCGACCAGCTACTACTTGACGAAGGCTCGCATCGGAGAGGACATCAGGGGCCTCGGCAGCGGCAACGCCGGTGCTCAGAACGTGGGCAAGGTGCTCGGCCGCCGGTGGTTCGTGGTCATCCTGATCCTGGACATGCTGAAGGGGTATGTGGTCGTCCTCGGCGGTGTCGGCCTGGGGGTGGGCGATGTCGTCATCACCCTGGCGATCGTGGCCGTCGTCTCCGGCCACATCTGGCCGGCTCAGATGGGGTTCAGGGGAGGCATGGGCATCGCGACATCGCTCGGTGCCGTGGGGGCGTTTCACTGGCTCGTCATGGCCGGCATCGTGGGGATGTTCGCCGCAACCTACTTTCCGCAGGTGTGGACCGGGCGGATCGTGGCGCGCAAGGCAGCCGCCAGGAGCGCGGTGGCCTCCATCAACCTGACCGCCCTGTCCATGGTGCTGCTGAAACAGCCGTTGATGAGCTGGCTCTCATTGATCATCCTCGGGTTCGTCCATTACGCGGGCTACCGGTCCCGGTTGGCCAGGGGCTGGCCGCGGCCGGCCAGGGACAGGGCAGCCGCATGAGCGCCGGTCTGCACGACCATTTCGCGGACCAGCTGCGTGGAATCGACGACCGCATGCGGGCCGGCTTCGAGTTCTGGCCGTGGGGTCACCGTGACCGGATGCGTGTGCTGGTGGAACGGCAGCTGGCACGGAAGGGGAAGCGGCTTCGCTCGTTGTTCGGGCTGATGTGCGGCGAGCTCCTGGGTGGCACACCGGAGAGGACGCAGCCGCTGGCAGCGGCCGTCGAGCTGTACCACGCGGCGTCGCTGGTGCTGGACGACGTCCAGGACAACGCGGTCTTCCGTGACCGCGACCAGGCCGTACACGTCAGCGAGAACGTCAGCAACGCGATCAACCTGGCGTGCATCGTGCGGTCGTTCGCGCATTACCCCCTCCACGGTTGCGATCTCACCCTGCCGGAGAAGGACGGTGTGCGCCGCGAGCTCGACCTGATGGCGACGCTGGTACCGCTCGGGCAGAGCATGGACATCGGCTGGCACCAGGGCTGGTACGACTACAGATCGGTTCCCTACGAGGAGCTGATCCGCCTGAAGACCGGTGCGCCGTTCGCCTGTGTCGCCGCCGGCGCCGCGGTGACCAGCGGCAAGGACAGCGGAACGCGCGCGGAAATGGAGCGACTCGGCTACCGCGTCGGCATGCTCTACCAACTGGTCGACGACTACAACGACATGTTCCTGCACGACGATGCCGCCGTACCGAGCGACCTCACCGAGGGAAAGTTCACCAGGCCTGTCGCGATCCTGATAGGGCTGCTGTGCGCGGCCGACAGGGAAGACCTCGCCGAACAGGTGGCGTCCCGGCTGAAGCAGCCGGACGACGACGGCTCGCGGTGGATCCTGGACCTCATGTCCGCCCATTCCGTCGCCGCACGCCTGGAGAAGGAGATCCGGGGCAGTGCAGCCGGCATCGAACGGGACGTCGCCGCCCTGTCGTCCGGTGGCCGTGAAGCGACCGACCGCATGACGGAGTTCGTCCGCTCCCTCGCCGCGATGGTCGGCGAGCGCCCTCACCCTGGAGCCGCGCAGTCCCTGTCGTAGAGCAACCGTTCCAGATAGCGAGCCACGGGCAGATTCGCACGGACCTCCAGTCCGTTGCCGAGGATCCTCTTGGCCCAGATGGGTGCGAGGACCGCGGCTACCGAGGGGAGGGAGGCGCGGCGCTTCGGCGAGAGGAGAGCGACGGACAGCAGCAGAAGCTGGGACGCGAAGGCTCCGAGCCCCGTTTCCTGGCAGACGTATCCGAGGGTGGGGCCACCGAGGACCACCGCGGCCCCCTTCCAGTCGGTGCAGAGAAGCGCCCCGGTCGCCGGCGTGATGCCGCGACCACCCGCTCCGCGGAGGAAGGGCGACCAGTTGTGTCCGGCGACGACGAGGGCCGTGTGCACGGCGACCGCGCGCCGGCTGCGCCCGGCCAGCCTGATGGCGACATAGCCCTTCGCCACGTCCAGCACCGCAACGACCAGGAACGGCGCCAGCCCCGCGGCCCGATACGCTCCGGTCGCCGACACGGATTCCGGGTGGGCCGTACGCAAGTCGACTCCTGCGGCGCACTTCGCCACGAGGTGCGCGGACGGCAGCGCACCGATGAGGAACGAACACCCCGCCCCCCACAGGCCCTCACCGACCGCTGCGACCCGCGGCCCAGCCCCGAAGACGACGGTGTCAGCCACTGACAGCTCCCAAGGCCCGGCCACATCTGGTGCCTGGGACCTTGCCCAAGGCCACGGCTGCCATGCACCACACTGCCGCCGGGTCCAGGGTGGGGCCACGAAACGGTCGTCAGGCACGTCCAGGTCAACCACACTGGCAGCAGGTGCCGAGGCCGTGTCCACCTACCGCTGACGGCCCAGGACCGCCGTCGCCGTCGCCGTCGCCGAGGGATCGGAGCCGATCGTGCCCGACATGGACGAGGACCAGGCGCGCCGCCGCTTCCTGGCGGCGCGGGTGGCGCGGCTCGCGACCGTGGACGCCGACGGCCGCCCGCATCTGGTGCCGCTCGTGTTCGCGCGGTGCGGCGACGACCTCGTCACCGCCGTCGACCACAAGCCCAAGCGGTCGCCACTGCTGCGGCGGCTGCGCAACATCGCCGCCCATCCGGCCGTCTGTCTGCTGGTGGACGCCTACGACGAGGACTGGGAGCGGCTTTGGTGGGTACGGGCGGACGGCGACGCGCGCGTCATCGCGCCGCCGGGGTGGCTCGATCCCGGCGAACCGGGGCTCGGTGAGATCCCGCACGTCTACGCCCGGGCGATCGACGCACTGCGGGACAAGTACCCGCAGTACCGGAACCGGCCACCGGACGGCCCGGTGACGGTGATCACCGTCCGCCGCTGGCTGGGCTGGCAGGCCGCACCAGAGCCCTGAGCGACGGCCGGGCACCGAGGGAAAACAACCCTTGCCCCGGCTCAGTCGCGGATCGTGCGGGCGATGTCCAGGGTGAGCCGATGCCAGGGGTCGCGGGGGTCGCGGCCGGTCAGTTCGTGGACGCGTCGCAGGCGATAGCGCAGGGACTGCGGATGAAGGTGCAGCGCCCGCGCGGCGGCGTTCGCCGAGCCCGAGTCGATGTACGCCGTGAGCGCTTCCAGCAGATGCCGCTGAGCGGTCTCGGTGAGCGGCCCGAGCACCAGCCGGGCGATGTGGTCCGGCGCGGCGGCCGGGCGCCCGGCGAGCAGGGCGAGAACATGCGCGTCGGCGTCGGCGAGTACGCACCCGGACCGATGGGCGTGGGCCGGCGCGGTGTCGAGGGCGTCGGCGGCCAGCCGGTGCGCGACGGCGACCCGGTCCAGGCTCTCGCCTGTGATGACGCACCCGCGCCAGGACCGTTCGCCCAGGACCGCCCCGACGCGTGCGGACGCCGCGAGCGGCAGCAGCAGAACGGCCCTGGACCCTCGTACCGTCGCCAGGGGCGTCACCTCTCCCCCGGGACCGGCCAGAGTTTCGAGCAGTTCCGTCGCCGTCTCGTGCGCCATGTCGGGACGGTCCGGGGCGATCGGCTCCGCCGCCAGCAGGCAGAAGGGATCCGGAAGCTGGACGCCCAGCCGGGCGGAGCGGTCGGTCAGCGCGCCCACCGAGGCGTGCCGCCCGGCGATCAGGTCGTCGAGCAGCAGCCGCAGCGCCCGGGTCCGGTCGCCGGCCAGGTCCTCACTGGTGGCGGCGTACGCGGTGGCCATCTCCTCGGAGAGCGTGTCGAGGGTGGCGAGCAGCATGCGGGCGAGTGCGAACGCGTCAGCGGCGGCGAGCCGGGGCGCGCGGGCGGCGACCTCGTCCGTCAGGACGGTGCCCGCCACCCGGTAGGCGCGCAGCACCGCCTGCACCGGGCGGCCGTCCGCCGCACGGGCCGACGCGATGCCCCGGAAGCGCCGCAGATCGGCCGGCCCCAGTGTGCCGTCGGTGGCCCATAGACGGAGCAGCCGCTCAAGCCCCCAGGCCGCGATGGCCCGTACCTCCGGCAGCCGGCTGTCGTCGAGCGCCGCGTACACCGGGACCTGTTCATGGACCGCCGCGACGATCGCCTCCACCACCCGCGGGTCGGCGACCATTTCCTGCCGGACGCGTTCCCGGACTTCGGACGGCTTGTTTGTCACAGGGTGATGATTCCAGCCGCACGTTGTGCGCACCACAGTGGACGGGACTTGTCACAGTCGCCAGGATCGACGTCGTACAGCGCGGTCTCAGGGACGAGAGGCGGGACGTACGGATGGCGAAGCATTGGGCCGACTTCCAGTACGAGATCTATCTGAACGGAATGACGGGCGCCGTACCGCGGCTGCCGACCGATCTTTCCCGGCTGGAGGAACTGACCGAGCAGCGACTCGGCCCCGGTCCGGTCGGCTATGTGGCGGGCAGCGCGGGGACCGGCAGCACGGCGCGCGCCAACCGGGAGGCCCTGGACCGGCGCAGGATCGTGCCGCGCATGCTGCGCGATGTCCATGAACGCGACCTGTCCGTCGAGGTGTTGGGGCGCCCGCTGCCCGCACCGCTCGCGCTCGCCCCGATCGGCGTGCTGTCGATCATGCATCCCGACGCGGAGTCCGCCGCGGCGCGGGCCGCCGCCGCGCAGGGCGTCCCCTACATCCTGTCCTCCGCCTCCAGCACCCCCATGGAGCAGGTCGCCGAGGCCATGGGCGACGGCGAGCGCTGGTTCCAGCTGTACTGGGCGAAGGACCGCGAGGTCACCCGGAGCTTCCTGGACCGGGCGAAGGCGGCCGGGTTCACGGCGCTGATCGTCACGCTCGACACGCCTCTGCTGGCGTGGCGCCCGCGCGATCTCGACCAGGCGTACCTGCCGTTCCTGCACGGCGTGGGCACCGCCAACTACTTCTCGGATCCGGCGTTCCGGGCCGGTCTGGCCAAGCCCGTGCACGAGGACCCGAACGCGGCCGTGATGCACTTCGTGAGCATGTTCGCGGACCCCGGCAAGACCTGGCCGGACCTGGCCTTCCTGCGGGAGAGCTGGGACGGGCCGATCGTCCTCAAGGGCATCCTGCACCCGAACGACGCCCGGCGTGCCGCCGAGGCCGGGATGGACGGCGTGGTGGTCTCCAACCACGGCGGCCGGCAGGTGGCGGGGTCGGTCGCGGCCGCCGACGCGCTGCCCCGCGTCGTGGAGGCGGTGGGCGACCGGCTCACCGTCCTCTTCGACAGCGGGATCCGGACGGGCGACGACATCTTCAAGGCGCTCGCGCTGGGCGCGCGGGCGGTCCTCGTCGGACGTCCTTACGCCTACGGGCTCGGCCTCGACGGACAGGCGGGCGTCGAACACGTCGTCCGCTGTCTGCTCGCCGAGTTCGATCTCACCCTCGCCCTGTCCGGGCACGCCCGCCCGGCCACGCTCGGCCCCGACGACCTCATCGAGGAATCCGCATGACCGTCACGAAGAACGTGCTGGCCGTCGTCTCTCCGCATGTCGGCGGCCGTACGGCGGGAGCCGCACTCGCCACGCTCTTTCCCGGGCAGGTGCGCGTCACCGTCGTGGAGGCGACGGACGAGGACCCCGCCGCGCTGCGCGAGGCCCATGTCGTCGTCACGGGCCTCGGCCCGGTGACCGCCGAACACATCGCCGCCGCACCGGACCTGGAGCTGATCCAGTGCGCGAGTCACGGCTTCGACTACGTCGACCTGGACGCCGCGCGTGACCGGGACGTGCCCGTGTGCAACATCGGTTCAAGCGGCGCCGAGAAGCAGAACGTGGCCGAGCAGACGTTCGCTCTCATGCTCGCCCTGGCCAAGCAACTGGTGCCCGCCCACACCGCGTTGACCGAGGCCGACTGGGCGCTGCCGCGGCTCCAGCAGTCGATCACCGAGCTGTCCGGCAAGACGCTCGGCATCATCGGACTCGGCCACATCGGCGAGGAGGTCGCCCGTCGCGCGGTCGCCTTCGACATGAGCATCGTGTACTCCGGGCCGAAACCCGTGTCCGCCGAGACGGAGGCCCGCCTCGGCGCCCGCCATGTCGAACTCGACGAACTGCTGCGCACATCGGACTACGTCAGTCTGCACGCGCCGCTCACCGAGGCGACACGGCACCTGTTGAACGCCGAGCGGCTCGCGCTCCTCAAGCCGACCGCGTTCGTCGTCAACACCTCGCGGGGCGCCCTGATCGACCAGGACGCCCTCGCGGACGCTCTGCACGCGGGCGCCCTGGCCGGAGCGGGGCTCGACGTCTTCGACCCCGAACCGCCCACTGCGGACCTGCGGTTGCTCAAGGCGCCGAACGTGGTGCTCTCACCGCACGTCGCCGGTGTCACCCGCGAGACCCTCGTACGGATCGCGCTGGCCGCCGTCCAGAACGCCGCGGACTTCGTGGCGGGCAAGCCGCCCCGGGACGTCGTCTCGTAAGCCGCCCTGTCGCCCCTTCGCCCCGCTGTCGTGCCGTCGTGGCGTACGGCAACGGGGCGTCGACGACCCGTGGCGTTACCAGCCGATGCCGCCGACCACTGCGCCGCTGTCCTCGATATCGACGCCCTGAGGGATCGCGGCGATCTCGGTGACATCGGCAATTTCAGTGATATCGCCGAGATAGTCGACATCAGCGGCATCGGGGAGCGGCAGCGGCAGGACGGGCCGGGGGCCCGGGTCGGCGCCGTGGCCGTCGCCGACGGTCACCGTTCTCGGCTGCCCCCGGTAGGTCTCCGCCGGGGTGGCCTCCGGGTCCGCCGGCACGCCCGCCGACGGTTCGTCCGCGGGCTCGCTCGGCGAGGCGGGTGAGCCGTCGGAGGACGAGGGTCCGCTCCGGGGCCGGGGCGAGCTTGTCGACGTGCCCACGATCGGCAGCGAATCGAGGCCGGCCGACGAACCGTCGGTCCGCCACCGCTGCGCGTCGGAGCCGTCGCGGACCTTCGCCACCACATCGGCGTCAGGGTCGGTGGAGGCGGGTGCGACGGCCAGTCCGTCGTTCCAGCGGGGCAGCAACTCGCCCTGCGCGGTGAGGTCGTAGCGCATGTCCTCGCCCTGCTTCGCGTCCTCGGCGACACAGCGGCCGAGGAAGGCGACACCGTTGTCGGCGTGCGAGTCGAGGCAGAGCTCCGGACGGGCGACGCTGCGCAGCAGTCCGTCCTTCTCGTACGACCACTGCTGGGTCCAGGCGGACGAGCACACTGCCAGCCTGGCCCCGGCGCCTTCCTCGGCCGTGGCGCCCCGGATGTCGAGGCACAGGTCCGCGTCCAGGTTGCGCAGCCGGGTCCGCCCGGCCTTGGCGGGAAGTCCGGCCGGGTTGGACGGCGCGGAAGCGGGCGGTGTCCCGGAGCCGGGGGCGGGCGACAGCGTGCGGCTGCTGCTCGCGCCGGTGGTGGACGCGGGGTCGGCGCCACCCTCCTCGTTCGGCCACAGGCTGACCGCGAGGACGGTGACCAGCAGAGCGGCCGAGAGGCCCGCTCCAGTGACCAGCGCCTGGGGCGGCCGCTCGCCCGACCTGGCGGCGCGGCGTCCCGTCGAGGGGGCCGACGAGAACGACGAGACCGACGACAGCAGACGATGACGTCCACTCGTCGCGGGGCGGCCGGCGCCTCCCGAGCGTCCGCCGTCGCCGGAGCGCCCGCTCTTCTCGGGACGTCCTCCGCCCCGCTGCCGTCGGCCTCCGAACGGGGAGACGCTCCGGAGGCGTGGCGCTTGCCCCGCGCGACCCGGGCGGGAGTCGAGATAGCGGCGTGCCCCCCAGCCGAGTACCGACTCGGCGATCAGAACGCCCAACCCGCCCTCGAAATGGCTGAGTTGCTCGGCCGCGTGCCGGCAGTAGGCGCACTGCGCCAGATGCTGCTGGACATCCGGGAGCAAGGTGCCGCCGCGGCGAATCGGTACGTCGAGGAGCCGGTTGTAGAAGCCGCATTCCCTGGTCGGCGCGAGTTCCCGGTGGGCTCGTACACAGCCTTCCCGGAATTGTTCACGGGCCTGTTCCCAGGCGGCCGACGCGATGTCGGTGTCCATGCCCGAAAGGCCGGCCGGCACGGACAGGGACTCGGCCTCCACCTCGGTGTGCCACAACAGGCATCGGGCGAGGCCGGGAAGAGTCAGGAACGCGCGCTCGGCGAGCGTGCGGTTTTCGGCCGTCATGGACTTCGCCGCGCGCATACCGCGGCCTCCCGCGGGTTTCCTCAAGTCCGGCAGAACGCCGGATATCCGATCGTCCGCCGACCAGTTCCGGACCGTGTCCCTTACGGTCACAAGAAGTTGGGGCCGCAGTGCGAGAGCCGGTTCGCCGCCCCCGAGCCGGTCGAGCACGTGATGGAAGGAGGCCTCAGTGACCATGGAGGCGACGTGTCCCGACGTGGCGAGGCAGATCACCGCGTAGTCGTACGTCGGCTTCCAGTGGCGGGCCGTCAGCAGGGCGACGGGACGGGTGGTGTCGCCCTCCGCCCGGCCTCTCAGCAGCGCGGCGACGGCCTCGTCGGATTCGCCGGGAACGCCACTGGGCGGATACTCGGGAAGCGGGGGGTGGGGGGTGCGCACGGAGCGGGTTCCTTCCGAGGTGCAAGGCGGCACACAGAAAGTGCTTGCCCGTCGAAAAGGAGTCCTGATTGGTGTGGACCTTTTTGACGGAGCGCCGGGAAAACGGCCGGGGACGAAGGCCGTGCGGCGACCGTCGGTCAGGAGCCTCTTGAGCTCATCGACAGCCGGGAATGGCGAACAGCGATTCAGACCCGGCCATTGACCAAGCGCGGGAGGCTCACCCTCGCACAACACACTCATGACCAACAAGGCGGACGGGCAAGATCAGCCCTATTGAAAGAATGTCAAAAGCGGGCGGCAACTCACCGGGGTCGCACCGGCTTTCGATATTCCATGCGCCCCGTGTGAACCGTGCGCACACGCCGGGCTCTCTCGCACGCTCCCGGCGCAGGGGGCTCCGTAGTCCACTGGGACCGGCCCTCTCACAGGCCCCGCGCGGGAAGGCGGCTCTTCCGCGCGAAACCGGCCGCCGACCCCGTTCCTCCCGCCCTCGGTCGGCGGCCCCGAGGGGCTTCGTCATCCGTCAGCACCTGGGCGTGGCGGTAGGTCCGGGCGGGTGCTCAGGCGGCCTTCCGGCCGGTCAGAGCGAGCAGTCGCTCCATGGACGTGGCGTCGGGGGCCGGCTCGACCTCGGGCCCGAAGACCCCGTTGGCGCGGGCGCCCTCGGCGATCTGCCCGGCGAGGGCCGTCACGGTGCCGATCACGTCGTCGTCCGCGGTGAACGACTGACCGGTGGCGGTGGCCAGGTCCCAGCCGTGCACGGTCAGTTCCATGATGGTGATCATGCCGGCGAATGTGGCGGGGCGGGCGCTTCCGGCGAAGGGCGTCTCCCCCTCCCAGGCACCCGGCTCGGCCCATGCAGCGGCGAGCTTGTCGAGGAGGGGCGGGAAGACCACCCAGGGGGCCTGGGTCAGTGCCGTCGGGGCGTCGGCCGGCACCGGTTCCTTCGCGGCGGCGTAGGAACCGGCGACCAGCGAGCCGAGCAGATGCTCACTGAGCCGGTGGACGTCGAAGTCGTCACAGGGGGTGGGGAGCTCACGCTTGCCGTCGAGAGCCGGCCGGCGCGTGTGGTCCTGGAGGTTGCGGGCCGCCCGGGCCAGCTGGTCGGCGAGCTCCACGGGGTTGGCGTTCATGACGGTTTCTCCTGTTCGAAGGGGTGGTCCGGCGACGCGCTGGACGGTTCACCCATGACAGACCCGGCTCGGCCCGAAAAGGAATCGCGCCTGCCGGTCCCGGCGTGCGACATGAGGCGCGGAGAGGACCGGCGAACCTGTGCCGTCCGTCCGGTGTGACTCCGGAGCTCTTCCTTCTTCACCGACGCCGGTGGCTGTCCTGGCAGGGCGTCGAGGGCGCGTTCGACCCGCGGCCCGGTGGCGCGTACCGGAGGCGGGTCGCCGGCGACTCCACCGTCGCCGGGCGCTTCGAGCTGGGTGGAGCGGACCCGCACCTGACCGTCCGCCGCCCCGGGCCGCCCGGTGCCGCCACGAGGAGCGGCCACGAGCCTGCACGAGCCGCCATGAGCCGCCGGGTCAGCTCCCCCACAGCCCCCTCCTGCGGTAACCGGGTTCCCAGAACAGGCGGTTGAGGACGCGGACCGGAGGCGGCAGCGCGCCGAGGAAGGCGGCGCGGTCGGCGGGCGCGATGCCGTCGACGATCCACGGCACGAACACGGCCGCGCCACGCAGACCCTGCGTCCTGCGGATGCGGCCCGTGAAGGCACCCCAGTCCTCGGGGGTGAGCACCTCCTGGATGAGCGGCAGGGCACTCGCCTCCTCGTGCGCGAGATGGTCGTCGAGCGTGCCGGCCAGCGCGTGCACCAGCGCGGGGAGTTCGGCCGACTCGGTCGTCAACGTCCTGTCCACCGCGTCCAGTCGGGGTGCCAGCCGGGCGTGCTCGGCCTCCATCTCCGCGAGCAGGGCGATGTCCGCGGGACGGCCCTCGACCGCACGCAGCACGCGTGGCCACAGGTCGCTGTCCTCGGCGGTGTGGTGGATGTGCAGCTGGCACGTGAAGTTGGCCCATCCGGAGCGGACCGATGGGGTGAAGGCGGTGCCGTCCGCGGCCGCCTTGCCGAGGCGTTCCAGGTCGCGCCGGAAGGCGTCGTGGGCGGCGTACATGACGGTGAGGTCGATGCTCATGAGCCGGCTTCCTCCAGTTCGGGCTCGTACACGGGCAGGGCGTGCGGGTTGGCGGACGGGCCGCAGTGCCGGCGTACGGCGAGACAGGCGAGCGCACCGGTCAGCAGGACGCCTGCGGAGAGCAGGACCGCGGGACCCATGGCGTCCACGAAGCCGTGGCCGAACACCTGGCCGCCGAGCTCCCGCATGCGGTCGGCGACATCGCGCGGCGCCCCGGACGGAGCGCCGGTCGTCTGCCGGGCGGACACATCGGACTCGGCCCGGGAGAAGGCGGCGACGAAGCCGTCGCGATAGGCGGCGGGAAGCTGTCCCGCGCGCTGCCGTGCCTGGTCGGTGAGCGACTGCGCGAGCTGCGCCTGGAGCACGGCCCCGACGACGGCGCCCGCAAGGACCGAACCGACCTGCCGCAGGGCGTTGTTCACGCCCGAGGCCGCGCCGGAGAGCCGTGCCGGGACGTTGCGCATGACCTCGGTGGCCATGGGCGCGAAGGTGCAGCCGGCGCCCAGTCCGGCCAGGAAGAGCGGGAAGGCGACCGCCGTCCAGCTCGACCCGACGTCGGCCGCCGCCACGATCCAGACCAGTGCGGCCGCCCAGGCGAGCAGCCCCGACATCAGGATGAACCTGCCGCCGATCCTGTCCGCGAGGACCCCCGCGGGACCGGCCATCACGAATGAGCCGAGGGCGAGCGGCAGCAGCACGAGACCTGACTTGAGCGCGCTGAAGCCGAGGACGGACTGGAGGTAGATCGTCAGCGGCAGGAACATTCCGATGACACCGAAGGACACGGTGACGCCCACGAAGTTGATGAGGGTGAAGTTGCGGTCCCTGAAGAGCGAGAACGGGACGAGCGGGTCACGGCTCTGCCGGCCGCGCTCCTGGACGAGGAACCCGGCGAAGAGCGCCGCGGCCGCGCCGAACAGCGACCAGATCCAGCCGTTCCAGTCGTAGCGCTGCCCCTCGGTCAGGCCGAAGGCCAGACAGAACAGCGCACCCGAGGCGAGCACGACGCCGAAGGTGTCGAAGCGATGCCGTACCGAGCGCCGCGAACCCGGGATGATCGTCAGGGCGAGGACCAGGACCAGGGCGCCGAGCGGCAGATTGACGTAGAAGATCCAGCGCCAGTCGAGATGGGTGATCAGCGCGCCCCCGATGATCGGCCCGAGGGCGCCGGAGATCCCGGCGACGGCACCCCAGACACCCATCGCGGCACCGCGCCGGTCGGCCGGGAACACCTCCGCGATGATCGACAGGGTCTGCGGCATGAGCAGTGCGGCGCCGAGTCCCTGGACCGCGCGGAAGGCGATCAGCTGGGCCGGATCCCGCGCGAGGCCGCAGGCCAGGCTGGCCACGGTGAACAGGGCGACCCCCGCGACGAACAGGTTCCGTTTGCCGCGCAGGTCGCCGAGGCGTCCCGCGGTGATCAGCAGGACGGCGAGGGCGAGCGTGTAGGCGTTGACGACCCACAGGATCTCGTCGAGTGAGGCGTCCAGGTCCTGGCCCATGTCGGGGATCGCGATGTTCACGATCGTCAGGTCCAGGAGCGTCATGAAGAACCCCAGGGAGAGCGTGACGAGAATCGCCCAGGGGTTGCCGTGCCATTTCTTGAACACGATGTGTGTCTCCTTGTGCCGGAACATCGGAGTGCCGGGACATCCGACTCGCGTTCAAGAGGGCGGTCGTCGCGATCGGTGTGACACACAGAACCCGACATGAGACGTACGTCACATTTCGGCCGTCGGATGTCACATCCGGGCCCGCTTCTCCCCTCGCAGTAGTGAGCGCATCAAGGGAGGCGAGTCATGTCCGAACGCCCCGAGGCGGACACCGACGGCGCGACGCCGGTCTTCGTCGAGCACCGGGAGCTGCTGTTCGCCATCGTCTACAACATCCTCGGTACCGTCGCCGACACCGAGGACGTGCTCCAGGAGACCTGGCTGTCGTGGACGGGCCGCGCCCACCGCTCCCCGATCGAGGACATCGGCAACCCGCGCGCCTACCTCGTCCGCATCGCGGTCAACCACGCACTCGCGCGGCGCGCCGCCATCACCCGCCGTCGGGAGACGTATGTGGGCCCCTGGCTGCCGGAACCCCTGCTCGACGAACCGGCCGCCGACGACTCCGCGGACGACCGCACCCTGCGCTCCGAGTCCGTGTCGCTGGCGTTGCTGGTCGTCCTGGAGTCGCTGACCCCGCTGGAGCGCGCGGTGTTCGTGCTCAACGAGGTGTTCGGTTACCCGCACAACGAGATCGCGCAGGTCATCGACCGTACTCCGGCGGCGGTCCGCCAGCTCGCGCACCGCGCCCGGGAACACGTGCACGCCCGCCGTCCGCTCTACCGGGCCCATCCGCGCGTCCGGCGGCAGGCGACCGAACGCTTCGTGGAGGCGGCACTCGGCGGTGACATCACCGCGCTGATGGAGATCCTCGCGCCGGACGTCACGGTGTGGACGGACGGCGGCGGCAAGGCGCGCCCGGCGGGGCTGCGGCCGGTGCACGGCCGGGACAAGGCGGCACGCCTGCTGGCCGGCTACGCCACCCGCCGTGGCTCCGGCCTCGACGTCCGCTACCGGCGGGTCAACGGCGACGACTCCGCGGTCGTCTTCGACGGCGCGTCGCCGTACGCGGTCATGGTCATGGACCTCACCCCGGACGGCGAGCGGGTGTCCGACGTCTACATCGTCACCAATCCCGAGAAGCTCACGCACGTCCGGCGCGACGAGGGAACCGACGCGGACGACCTCACAGAGGCCGCGGACGGGAGGCGGGGATGACGACCACCGGACGAGCGGGCGGGCAGGCGTCCTCCGGCGAACGGGTCGCCGACTGGCTCGACGCCCGCCTCGGTCTCCACTCCCTCGGCAGGCGGTACCTGCGCAAGGTCTTCCCGGACCACTGGTCCTTCCTGCTCGGCGAGATCTGCCTCTACAGCTTCGTCGTCCTCGTCCTCACCGGCGTCTACCTCACCCTGTTCTTCCATCCGTCGATGAACGAGGTGGTCTACCACGGCAGTTACGTCCCGCTGAACGGCGTACGGATGTCGGAGGCGTACGCCTCCACGCTCGACATCAGCTTCGACGTGCGCGGCGGGCTGCTCATCCGGCAGATCCACCACTGGGCCGCGCTGATCTTCCTCGCCGCCATGCTCACGCACATGCTGCGGCACTTCTTCACGGGCTCGTTCCGCAAACCCCGCGAGGTGAACTGGGTGTTCGGCTGGACGCTGCTGCTCCTCGGCATGTTCGAGGGCCTGTTCGGCTACTCGCTGCCGGACGACCTGTTGTCCGGGACCGGACTCAGGTTCGTGAACGGGGCGCTCCTGGCGACACCGGTCGTCGGCACGTACCTGTCGTTCTTCCTGTTCGGCGGGGAGTTCCCGGGCCATGACATCGTGGCCCGCTTCTACGCGCTGCACGTCCTGCTGGTCCCGGGGATCATGGCGGCGCTCGTCGTGGCCCATCTGATCCTGGTCGTGTACCACAAGCACACCCAGTTCGCGGGGCCGGGCAGAACCGAACGCAACGTCGTGGGAACTCCGTTCATGCCGGTCTACCTGGCGAAGGCGGGCGGCTTCTTCTTCCTGGTGTTCGGTGTCCTCGCCCTGATCGCGGCGGTCGCGACCATCAACCCCGTCTGGTCGTACGGGCCTTACCGCGCCGACCAGGTGTCGACGGGTGCCCAGCCGGACTGGTACCTGGGGTTCGCGGAGGGGCTGGTGCGGGTGATGCCGGGCTGGGAGATCACGCTGGGGGGCCACACCGTCGTGCTCGGCGTGCTGATCCCCGTCCTCGTCTTCCCGCTTCTTCTGGTCGCCATCGGCGTCTATCCGTTCGTCGAGGCCTGGATCACCGGCGACCGGCGCGAGCACCATCTGCTGGACCGGCCCCGCAACCGGCCCGTCCGTACGGCGCTCGGGGCGGCCTGGATCAGCCTGTATCTGATCCTGCTCGCGGGCGGCGGCAACGACATCGTGGCGACTCGCTTCCATCTGTCGATCAACACGGTCACCTGGACGGTGCGGATCTCCGTGCTGGTCGTCCCGGTCGTCGTGTTCGTCGTGACCCGCAGGATCTGCCTGGGTCTGCGACTGCGGGACCGTGAACTGGTGGCGCACGGCCGTGCGACCGGCGTCGTCAGGCGCCTGCCGCACGGCGAGTACGTCGAGGTGCACCGTCCGCTCGGCCCGGCAGAGCTCCATACGCTCACCGAACACGAGCGGCGAGCCCTCGCGCCAGGCCCGTCAGACGACCGGGACCTCCAGCCGGCTGATCCGCAGTCCGCCGTCGACCGCACCCGGGTGCCCGCTCGCCATGACGAGCCGCAGTCGTGAGCCGCGTACCGCGTCGAAGGTGATCACGGTCGGCGCGTCCGAGGCCGTGGCCCAGTCGACGGCCGCACCCCGCACCGGCGCGTACCGCTTCCCGTCCCACACCGACACCTCGACCGTGGCCGGCCGGGTGTGGGTCGCGTCGACGGTGAAGGAGACCTCGACGCGGTCGACGCGGCGGGAGCGCGCCCAGGCGACCGAGACCCAGTCCTCGGGGCGGGCTCCGCTGAAGGCGGGAAGCAGCGCCGTCGCCGACTTGTAGAAGGCGGTGGAACAGCCGGTGGCCGCGTCGCCGTCGAGCATCGCGACCGGCAACGTGTCCGGGCGGCCCGAGTAACTGGCGTCCGCGTGCGGGTGGTCCGGTGCTGCGGGGTGCTCGGGCGCGAAAGGTGTCACGGGGGTGGTCGCCCAGGACCCGGCCGGGGTGGCACGCACGGTCGTCGAGCCCGGCCGGAGCCCCTCCGCCCTCGCGGTCACCTTCAGGACGCCCGTCCTCGTCCCGGAGCGGACCATGGCGAGTGCCTTGCCGTGGAAAGCGGTCCGGGTGCTCGCCTGATAGCGCTCGGCGCTCTCCTGGCGGCCGTTGTCGAGGCCCGCGATCGATCCGCCGTCGACGTCGAACGCGATCATGTGTTCCGCGTCGGGCACGACGACACCCCGGGCGTCGACCACTTCGGCGGTCACGAACACCAGCGAACGCCCGTCCGCCGCGAAGGAATCCCGGTCCGGCGTCAGGCGAATCGCGTGCGGGGCCCCGGCCGTGCGCAGAACGTCCGTCGCGACCGCCCTGCCGTCGCGCCGCGCCACCGCCTTCAACTCCCCCGGCGCATAGGGGACTTTCGGTGCCGTCGACGCGCAGTTCGGTCTCCAGTGCGTAGCGGTGATCCGGCGTCGCGAAGTCCCACAACTTCGGCTTCTCGACGGTCAGTTCGTGGGTCTCGTCCGTGCGGTCGCCGACGGTGACGGTGATGGCCGTCCGGGCGGCGGTGCGGCCGTCGGGGCCGGTGATCCGTGAGATCACCTGGACTTCGGCCGGGGCTCCGGTCGCGTTGACGACGGTCGTCCGGGCCCGGACGACCGCCCGCTCCCCGCCTACCTCGGGCGTCGTGACGTAGGTGCCCCAGCGCGCGACATGGATCGCCTCCGTCACGACCAGGCGGGCGTCGCGGTAGATGCCGCTGCCCGAGTACCAGCGGCTGCTGGGGAGTTGGTTGCGGACCTGGACCGCGATGACGTTCTCGGCACTGCCGTCCGTGTGCAGCAGACCGGTCAGGTCGAAGGCGAAGCCCGTGTATCCGTAGGGGTGGCGGCCGACCTCCTCGCCGTTGCAATACACGGACGCATCCATGTACACCCCGTCGAACTCCACGGAGATCCGCTTGTCGGCGAAGGCGGACGGCAGGGTGAAGGCGGTGCGGTACCAGCCGAGGCCGCCGGGGAAGAACCCGGTGCCACTGGTGGTGCCGTGGTCCTTCGTGGGGCTCTGCTCGATGCTCCAGTCGTGGGGCACGGCCACCGCGCGCCACGCCGAGTCGTCGTAGCCGGGCCGTTCGGCCCCCGCGTAGGCGCCGGTCGGGTCGGTGACGCCGCCCGCGTCGACCAGGGCGAAGCGCCAGCCGTCGCGCAGCGCGAGCGTGCGGCGTCCCGCGGCGTGCTCGGTGGCCGCCGCCCGGGCGTCGGCCGCGCCGGAGAGCGCGCCGGCGGCGGGTACGGCCGTTCCTGCGATCAATACCGATCTTCGAGTGACCGTCACGGCGGCTCTCTCTCATCAGGACCCATAAGTCATCACAACTGATCGTGAGCAAACAGATTCTGACGGAGAGGCACACGGAGGCGTCAAGGGGCCGGCAGCCCTTACCGTCACGCCCGTCGCATCGGCCGAAAACGCACCCTACGAATGGCTGTCCGAGCCGCCCGGGTTCGGCGGTGCGCCGGGCGCCCAGCCACTAGGCTGGAACCCGGATGACGCGCTTGTTCACTGTGAGTGTGCACAAGGGAAAGTGGCGACGATGAGCTCGGTCCACCCCCTCGACGAGGCCGCCACTGCACGGGCGGTCCTCGACGAGAACGGCACCCTGATCCGCTGGAGCGAGGGTGCCCACCGGCTCCTCGGCTACGCGCCCGAAGAGGTCGAGGGCCGCCCGGCGGCGGAACTCCTCGCCCCCATGGACACCGCGGCACCACGGGGGTCCATCGGCAGCCGCTGGGACGGGGTGCTCGCCCTGCGGCACCGCGACGGCCGGATCCTGTCCGTGTGGCTGCTCGCCCACCGCCTCGAACCGGACGGCGACTGGCTCGTGGTCACCCCGCTGGACAGCCAGGAGCCCCGCACCCTGGACGACCCGCTGACCCGCGCGGCCTTCGCCCAGTCGCCCTGTGCCATGGCCGTCTACGACGAACGGCTGCGGCTGTACGGCGTCAATGACGCGATGGCCGAGGTGATCGACCTCCCGGAGGACCGTATCCGGGGCCTGCGGATCTCCGAGATCGACGACCAGCGGGCCGGAGATCAGCTGGAACGCGCGATGGCCGACGTCCTCGCCACCGGCCGGGGACGCACGGTGGAGACGTACACGCGCAGCGGCGGCGAGGACCGGCCGCACCGCTGGCTCGCGCGGATCGCCCCGCTGACCGACGCCCACGGACGGGTGCGCGGCGTGTGTCTGGCCGCGCACGACTTCACCGAGCAGTACCGGGCCCGCGAGCGGCTCCAACTGGTCAACGAGGCGAGCGTGCGCATCGGCACCACCCTCGACGTCACCCGGACGGCCCAGGAGCTGGCCGACGTCTGCGTCCCCGCCCTCGCCGACTTCGTCAGCGTCGATCTCCTGGACCCGCCGGACAACGGCGGCGAGTACCGCCTCGAACCGCCGGCCGCCCCGATCACGCTCCGCCGCGCCGCCCACCGGTCGGTGAACGCGGGCTGCCCGGAAGCGGTCGTCGAACCCGGCGACGTCGACGTCTACCCCGCGTCGTCCCCGCAGGCCGACTCCCTGATCGCCGGCCGGCCGCTCGTCGCACCGAACGCGAACGGCACGCTGGAGGAGTGGCTGAGCTGGGACGAACTCCGCGGCAAGCGCGTCCGGGAGTACGGCATCCACGCCACCATGTCGGTGCCCGTCCGCGCCCGCGGCCGGACGCTCGGGGTGGCCGTCCTCAGCCGGTTCCGGCGGCCCGAGCCCTTCACCGCCGACGACGTGCTGCTCGCCGAGGAGGTCACGGCCAGGGCCGCCGTCTGTATCGACAACGCCCGCCGCTTCTCCCGCGAGCGCCAGACCGCGCTGGCCCTGCAACGCAGCCTGCTCCCCCAGTCCCTCCCCCGGACGGCCGCCCTGGAGGCCGCGTCGCGCTATCTGCCCGCGGCGCGTGCCGGGGTGGGCGGGGACTGGTTCGATGTGATCCCGCTGTCCGGGATGCGGGTCGCCATGGTCGTCGGCGATGTCATCGGCAACGGCATCCAGGCCTCGGCGACCATGGGCCGGCTGCGCACCGCCGTCCGCACCCTCGCCGACATCGACCTGGCCCCGGACGAGCTGCTCACCCACCTCGACGACCTCGTCGTCCGGCTGTCCGCCGAGGCCGGGTCCGAGGGCACCACCGGAGAGGTCGGCGCCACGTGCGTCTACGCGGTGTACGACCCGGTCTCCCGGCGCTGCACCCTCGCCCGCGCGGGCCATCCGCCGCCCTTCGTCCTCCCGCCGGACGGGCCTCCCCGGCAGATCGACCTGCCGCCCGGTCCGGCGCTCGGCATGGGCGGACTGCCCTTCGAGTCCGTCGAGCTCGACCTGCCCGAGGGCACGGTCCTCGCGCTGTACACCGACGGCCTGCTCGAGAGCCGTGAACGGGACCTCGACACCGGCCACCGGTTGCTGTGCCGGGCGCTGGAGCAGTCGTCGCGGTCCCTGGAGGGGACGGCGCACGCGATCCTCCAGGCACTGCTTCCGGCGGGCGGCGCGCCGGACGACGTGGCGCTGCTGCTCGCCCGCACCCATGGCCTCGCCGCTTCCGACGTGGCGACCTGGGACATTCCCGCCGACCCCGCTCTCGTCGCGCCGATCCGCAAGCAGGTGGCCGACCAGCTGGAGGTCTGGGAGCTGACCGGGGCCACGTTCACGGCCGAGCTCGTGGTGAGCGAACTGGTCACCAACGCCATCCGCTACGGCGAGCCGCCCATTCGGCTGCGGCTCATCCACGACGCCGAGACCCTGATCTTCGAGGTCTCGGACAGCAGCCACACCGCGCCGCATCTGCGCCGGGCGAAGACCTTCGACGAGGGCGGGCGCGGGCTGCTGCTCGTCGCCCAGCTCACCCAGCGCTGGGGCAGCCGGCACACACCGGAAGGCAAGACCATCTGGGCGGAGCTGTCACTCGTCGGCGAGGAGTGACAGCCCCTCGGGGCCAGGAACGGGCACTTCACCGGCCCGGGTCGAGGGCCGTTCGAGGGTGGAGCGGGGCACCTCGTCGACGCGGGGTGAGGGCGTTCGGGGGCGAGCGGTGTCGCGTCTGATGTGATGGACGGCGCCGTCACCACCGCCCGGAGGACCGAATCCTGAACAGCCCGCTCGTCCAAGGCCTCTCCGGCACGGCCGACACCCCGCTCGCCGAAGCACTCTCCACCGGTCCCGCCACCCATGCCACCGCGCCGCTCGCCACCGGTCCCGGCACCCACGTCGCCGCGCAGCTCGCCACGGCTCTCGGCAGCCCGTTCGCCGAGACGCTGTCCGTCGTCCTGCTCGCGGCCGTCCTCGTCTGCGCGGTGGTACGGCCATTCAACTGGCCCGAGGCGGTCGTGGCCGTTCCGGCCGCGGGGCTGGTCCTCGCCACCGGCGCGATCTCCTGGGACCACGTCCGCGCGGAGGCCGCGCACCTGGGTCCGGTGATCGGGTTTCTGGCGGCGGTCCTCGTCCTGGCCAAGTTCTGCGACGACGAGGGACTCTTCCATGCCTGCGGCGCCTGGATGGCCCGCTGGGCCGCGGGGCAGCCCGGCCGGCTGCTGACCGCGGTCTTCGTGCTCGCCTCGGCGATCACGGCGGTACTCAGTCTCGACGCCACCATCGTGCTGCTCACCCCCGTCGTGTTCGCGACGGCCGCGCGGATGGGGGCTCGTCCGAAGCCGCATGTGTACGCCTGCACCCATCTGTCGAACACCGCCTCCCTGCTCCTGCCGGTCTCCAACCTCACCAACCTCCTCGCGTTCACCGCGAGCGGTCTGAGCTTCACCCGGTTCGCCGCGCTGATGGTGCTGCCGTGGCTGGTCGCGATCGGCGCCGAGTACCTGGTCTTCCGGCGCTTCTTCACCCGTGACCTCGGGGCGGGCGCGCTCCCCCGGCGGGCGGAGGAAGCGCCGGACGTGCCGCTGTTCGCGCTGATCACCGTGGGCTGCACCCTGGCCGGTTTCGTCGTCGCCTCGGCGGTCGGCATCGATCCGGCCTGGTCCGCCACGGCGGGGGCGCTCGTGCTGGCCACCCGCGCCCTCGTCCGTCGCCGTGCCACCCCGCTCAGGGTGGTGCGCGCCGCCGCGCCGTCCTTCCTCGCGTTCGTCCTCGCGCTCGGCATCGTCGTGCGCGCGGTGGTCGACAACGGTCTGTCCGACGCCCTCGGCCGGCTCCTCCCGGAGGGCAGCTCGCTGCCCGCGCTGCTGGGCATCGCCGCGATCGCCGCCGTCCTGGCCAATCTGATCAACAACCTGCCCGCCGTCCTCGTCCTGCTGCCGCTGGCCGTCGGCTCGGGCCCGGGCGCGGTGCTGGCCCTCCTGCTCGGCGTCAACATCGGGCCCAATCTGACGTACGCGGGTTCCCTGGCGACGCTGCTGTGGCGGCGTATCGTGCATCAGCACGAACACGGCGTCGACCTCAAGGAGTTCACCCGGCTGGGCCTGATCGCCGTGCCCGCGGCGCTGGTTCCCGCCGTACTGGCGCTGTGGGTCTCGCTCCACGTCATCGGAGGCTGATGGGCATGCGGGTGGTCGTCTGGCTGGTGGAGGGAACATGGCCCGCGTGCGTGGACGCCGTACGTTCGCACGTGCCCGGCGCGACGGACGTGGTGCTGCTGCACGTGGCGGACCCCGGGGTGTCCGGTCTCGCGCACGGCGCCTTCGCGGGGCTTCTCGGCCGCGGACGCTCCGAGCCCGATCCGGGCGACCTCCTGGAGACCCTCGGTACGACCTCGGCCCTGGCGCTCCTCGACGCGGCGGCCGAGCGGCTCGGCGGCCCGGCGACCCGGCTGGAACGCGTCGGCCGGGGCGAGCGGGAGGTGGTCGCCGCGGCCGAGGGTGCCGATCTGCTCGTGCTGGCCCGCGACGGCGACCGCAGCCGCCTCGGCCCGCACAGTCTGGGACCCGCCGGGCGTTTCGTCGTCGACCACGCGCCCTGCCCGGTGCTCCTCGTGTGGCCAGAACCGGCACCGGACGTCACGACGATCCCGCCGCCGCCCCCGCATCCGCCGCATCACTGAGGGCGCGCGTCCGGCACTCGCCCGGTGGCGTCCCGAGCCACGGACGGGGCAGCACTCTCACGTAGGCGTCACTCGGAGAGAAGGAACGCGCGTATGACCGTCACGGACAGGAGCGGGCTCGGCCGGTTCGAGGAGGACGG
Source organism: Streptomyces sp. NPDC002935 (assembly GCF_040611295.1). Lineage (NCBI taxonomy): Bacteria > Bacillati > Actinomycetota > Actinomycetes > Kitasatosporales > Streptomycetaceae > Streptomyces > Streptomyces sp. NPDC002935. The sequence continues at coordinate 238,887 of NZ_JBEXNW010000003.1, read as the reverse complement.
CTTCGCGGTGGTGCGCGGGCTGTTCACGCCGGCCGAGATCGATGAACTGTGCGCGGAGTTCGCGGCGCTGCACGCGGCCGGCCCGGTCCCCGGGCACTTCGAACTGTTCTGCCCGCAGGAGGCGGACCCGGCGCTGTCGTTCGCCCGCGAGTACGTGCCGCCGCCGTCGGACCTGGCCACCATGCCCGTCGACATGGAACCGGGCGACGTCCTGTTCATCAACGGCAGCCTCGTCCACGGCTCCGGCCCCAACCGCAGCGCCGACCGCTTCCGCCGCTCCTTCATCGGCCACTACGTCGGCCGCTCCACCCGGCGCATCGGTGGCTTCTACGGCACCCTGACGATGGACGGCGCACCCGTCGCCCTGCCCGAGAGCGAGGGCGCGGGTCCGTGCGGCACGGATTTCCCGGCGGCCGGTCCGCACTGAGGCGGGCTACTCCGGCAGGGGGTTCGTCGTAGCCGTGAAGGCGAGGACGGCGTCGGCGACGGCCCTCGGGTTCTCCAGGAGCATCGCGTGGGTTCCGTCGATCTCGGCGACCGTCACGTCGGCGCGTTCCGAGGCCAGTTGGGCCAGATCGCGGGCAAGTCCCCGCGCGTAGGCGGCCGTCAGTGCCGCGAACCAGTCCAGGCCCGGGACCGGCGGGAGGGGCCGCACGGCGCGCCCGTGGAGCTGGGGTACGGGGGCGCCGCGGAACAGGGCGAAGAGGTCGAGCGAGTCGATCGTGTCGAGCATCTCCAGCGCGTGTTCCCGCCGCGGTCCCACGTCCAGCCCTCCGTCGGGCCGCTCCCGCAGCGAACGCACGGCGGAGGCCTCCAACAGCTCGTACGGGATGCCCAACTGCTCGGACGTCGCACGCTGTTGATCGAGCAGCTCCCGCAACCCGTCGGCCGAGAGCGGGAGGCCGGTCCTGGCCTGCGCCAACTCCCTGATCTGGATGAGCCGTTCCCGGACGTAGGCGGGGTCGAGTCCCACGTACTGGTCGGGGCGGCCCCATCCGTACCCGTCGAGGTTCACCGCGCCGGGCGTGACGTCCGGGTGCCGCGACGCGTGGAGCACGGCCAGCATCCCGCCGAGCGAGTGGCCCACGGGCAGCGCGTGGGGGATGCCGTAGGTCTCCAGTACCCGTTGGAGGTCGGCGAGCACTTCGGGGAGGCTCCAGGTGCCCGCGGGTGAGCGACCGTGTCCGCGCAGGTCGACGGCGAGCACCCGGTGGCGGGGGACGAGCAGCGGGGCGACGGCCGCCCAGTCGGCGAGGGTGCGGGCCGCTCCGTGGATGAGGAGCAGGGGCGGGCCGTCTCCCCCGTGGTCGTGCACGGCCAGTTCGATGGGCTCTCCGATCATGCCCTGACCATAAAGCGTCAGGTCAGGGATGGCCGGAGGGTGCCCTGGCGCGGGCGGGCCCTTGACGAAGTCGGGCATGCACGATTTGATCCTGGCGTGCCGTGGTGCGACCCGGCACGCAGAGGTACGCCCAGCCGGTAGCGGACAGTGTTCAAGTCCGGCCAAAGTCGCCAGGATCGCGTGCAGCGTCCGAGGCGGGGACGTACTCGCGATTGATGGAGCGGACATGCCCCCCGTCAAACGTGTTCTCCGCGCCGGAGTTCTGGGCACAGCCACGGCCCTGGCCGGTCTCCTGACGCTCGCGGGCTGCGATGCGGGCCAGGACACGAGCGCCTCGCCGAAGAGCCCGAGCGAACCGTCCAAGGCCCCGACCGCCTCGCCGACGCCGTCCGGGACCACGGCCGATCCCTCGGCGCCCGTCGAAGCGGCCTCCACCTCGCCCAAACCGACACCCCGCCGCGGCCGGACGTCGACCGCGGTCACGCTCCCCCCGCTCCACGCGGGTTTCGACTACCAGATCGGCGGCGCCTATCCCCCGGCCGCCGGTGTCCGCGTCGTCAGCCGCGACCGCGCGTCGTCGCCCGCGCCCGGCCTGTACAACATCTGCTACGTCAACGCCTTCCAGGCACAGCCCGAGGAACGCGGGCAGTGGCCCGCCGACCTGCTGCTGCGGGACGCGCACGGCAAGGTCGTCGTCGACGAGGACTGGAACGAGGCACTGCTCGACATCCGCACGCCGGCCAAGCGCCGGCGGGTGGCCGCCCGCGTCGACCGATGGATCGACGACTGCGCCACCAAGGGATTCGACGCGATCGAGCCCGACAACTACGACAGCTACACCCGCTCCCGGAAGCTGCTGACCCCGGACGACGCCACCGCGTTCATCACCCTGCTGTCGCGGCACGCGCACGCCCGGCATCTGGCGATCGGGCAGAAGAACACCGTCGAACTGGCAGGGCTGAGATCGCGGACCGGGCTCGACTTCGCGGTGGCGGAGGAGTGCGGCGAGTACGACGAGTGCGGGGAGTACGCGAAGGCGTTCCACGACCGGGTGGTCGTCATCGAGTACACCGACAGCGGTCTGCGCAAGGCCCGTTCGGCCTTCGGCGACCGGCTGAGCATCGTGCGCCGGGACGTGCTGGTCTCGACGCCCGGCAGCGCGGACTACGTCCGCAGGACCCGCTGACGGGGGCCGGGATGACACGCGTGATTCCGCGGCGCCGACTGCTCCTGGGCGCGGCGGCCGCCGGGGCCCTCGCCGGCTGCGGCGGCTCCTCGGACGGCGTCGGCGCCGACGGCCGGGTGACCGTCGAGCTGTGGCACGGCCAGAACGACACGGCCAGGAAGGCCGTGGAGTCGCTGGTGGCCGAGTTCAACCGCACCCATCCGCGCATCCGCGTGGACAGTTCGGGCGGCGGGGTGCTGTCCGACGCGATGCTCCAGAAGGTGACGGCCGCGCTCGCCGCCGGCTCGTACCCCGACATCGCCTACCTCTTCGGCTCGGACCTGGCGAGCGTCGCGCGCAGCCCCCGGGTCGTCGACCTGACGTCGGCGGTGCGCGAGGGCACCCCGCCGTGGAACTCCTTCTGGGCGCCGGTACGGGACGCGGTCACGGTCAACGGCAGGGTGCGCGCCGCCCCGGCGGTGCTCGACTCGCTGGCCGTCGTCTACAACAAGAAGCTGTTCCGGCAGGCCGGGGTCCCCTTCCCGAAGCCGGGCTGGAGCTGGGACGAGTTCGTCGACACCGCGCGGCGGCTGACCGACTCCGGGCGCGGGGTGTTCGGCACGGGCTGGCCCGGCACGGGCGACGAGGACACCGTCTGGCGGCTGTGGCCGATGATCTGGGACCTGGGCGGCGAGGTGGTCGCCGCCGACGGCAAGGGCATCGGCTTCGCCGAGCAGGGCACCGAGGCCCTGAAGACCCTCGCCCGGCTGACCCGCGACAAGAGTGTGTACGTCGACCCGAAGCCCGGCGGCGAGCAGATGTACCAGGTCTTCCTGGGCGGCCGGATGGCCATGGTGGCGACCGGCCCCTGGCAGCTTCCGGACATCATCACCGCCAAGGTCGACTACGACGTCGTCCCGCTGCCGACGTACAACGGCAGACCGATCACCATCTCCGGGCCGGACACCTGGACCGTGTTCGACAACGGCTCGGCCCGTTCCCGGGCGGCCGTCGAGTTCGTGCGCTGGATGAGCCGGCCGGCCCAGGACGCGCGCTGGGGCATCTCGGCCGGCAGCCTCCCGCTCAGCTCGGCCACCGCCCGGCGGCCGGAGTGGCGCAAGCACTCCGCGAGGACCACGGGACTCGACGTGTTCACCGACGCGCTGGATTCGGCCCGGGTCCGGCCCGTGCACGCGGCCTACCCGCAGATCTCCCAGGCTCTCGGCGAGGCGATCGTCTCGGTCCTGCTCGGCAAGGACTCCCCCGCCCGTGCCATCCACCGGTGCGCCGAGCAGGCCGACGCGGCCCTGCTCATCCCCCGGTGACCTCGCCTTCCGACGTTCCCGGCTGACTCCCAGCTGAAGGAGGCCGTCTTGTCCACTCTTCCCCGCGCCCTCACACTCGCACCCGGCGCAACCGTCACCCCGGCCGCCGCGCGGCGCGCCGCCCGCCGCCGTGCCCGTCGCGAGACGGCCACCGCCTGGGGGTTCATCAGCCCGGCGGTGATCGTGATCCTCGGGCTGAGCATCGTGCCCGTCGTCTGGTCGCTGCTCCTCTCCTTCCGCGCCGACGATCTGGTCACCCCGGGCCGCTGGGTCGGCCTCGACAACTACCGGGCGCTGGCCCAGGACCCCAACTTCCGTACGGCCGTGGGCAATACGCTGCTGTACACCGCCCTGTACGTGCCGCTCAGCCTGCTCGGCGGGCTGGTGCTAGCTCTGGCGCTGAACCGCCGTATCCGGTTCATCGGCCTCTACCGCACGCTCATCTTCGTTCCGTTCGTGGTGTCGGCGACCGCGCAGGGCGTGCTCTTCTCGTTCATCCTCGATCCGGAGTTCGGCGTCGCGAACTCCCTCCTGCACAAGATCGGGCTCTCCCCGCAGGGCTTTCTGACCGACCCGGACCAAGCGATCTATCTGCTGGTGCTGATCTCGCTTTGGAGCGGTGTCGGTTTCTGTGTCGTCGTCTATCTGGCCGCGCTCCAGGACGTGCCGCCCGAACTCGTGGAATCCGCGCGGATCGACGGGGCGGGCCGCTGGCGGGTGCTGCGCCACATCACCCTGCCGACCCTCACTCCGGTGACCGTGTTCCTGCTGCTGTGGCAGCTGATCACGGCGCTCCAGGTCTTCGACCTGATCTATGTGACGACGAAGGGCGGGCCACTCGGTTCGACCGGTGTGGTCGTCTACTTCGTCTGGCAGCAGGCGTTCCAGATGTTCACGGCGGGCTACGGGGCCGCGGCGGCGTACGTCCTCGCGCTCGCCCTGCTGGTGGCGGGCGGGGCGCTGCACCTCGTACGGCGCCGGCAGGAACGTATGGAAGGAGCGGCCCGATGAGTTCACCCGCGACGACCCGGAGGCCGAGCGGCCGGCACCTGCTGCTGGCGCCGCTGGCCCTGTGCTTCGCGCTGCCGCTGGTGTGGCTGGTGCTCAGCTCGGTGATGTCCAACGCGGAGATCAACCGCTTCCCGCCCGCGCTGTGGCCCGAGGGGATCGACCTGGGCGGCTACCGGTATGTACTCGGTAACGCCATGTTCCCCCGCTGGTTCGCCAATTCACTGATCGTCGCGGCCGCGGCAGTCCTGTCGAATCTGCTGCTGGGGGCACTCGGCGGCTACGCCTTCGCGCGGATGCGGTTCGCCGGATCGCGCGTGCTGCTCGGCCTGATGCTGGCGACAATGGTGATCCCGTTCCAGCTCACGATGATCCCGACCTTCCTGGTGATGAAGGAGCTGGGGCTCATCGACACGCTCGGCGCGCTGATCGTGCCGTCGCTCGTCACCCCGTTCGCGGTCTTCCTGTTCCGGCAGTTCTTCCTCGCCCTGCCCCGGGAGATGGAGGAGGCGGCCTGGATCGACGGGTGTTCGCGGCTGCGGGTGCTGTTCTCGATCGTGCTGCCGCTGGCCCGGCCGGCCCTGGCCACGGTCGCGGTGCTGACGTTCCTGAGCACCTGGAACGATCTGTCCTGGCCTCTCATCGCGATCAACCACGACACCCGGTACACGCTGCAACTCGGTCTGACGACGTTCCAGGGACAACATCACACCCGGTGGTCGGCGGTGATGGCGGGCAATGTGATCACCGTGCTGCCCGTCCTGGTCGCGTTCCTGCTCGCGCAGAAGACCTTTGTCCAGTCGCTCACGTCGAGCGGGCTGAAGGGATAGGCCGTCATGAAGACCTTCGATCTCCTGGTCGTCGGCGACGCCAATCCGGATGTCGTGGTCGGCCCGCTGCGCGGCCCCCTGGAGTTCGGGCAGCGCGAACAGCTCGTCGAGCACGCCGGGTTGGTGCTGGGCGGCTCCGCGGCGATCATGGCGTGCGGGGCCGCGCGGCTCGGGCTGCGCGTGGCGTTCGCGGGCCGGGTCGGTGACGATCCCGCGGGTGTCTTCGTGCGCGAGGCGCTCGCCGGGCGCGGTGTCGACGTCGGATTCCTGGTCACGGACCCGGTCCTGCCCACCCCGCTCACGACGGTCGTCACGGCCGGGGACGGGGACAGGGCGATCCTCACCGCGCCGGGCTGTCTCACGGCGACCGGTCCCGAGGACGTGCCGCGGGACCTGATCGCGGCCGCCCGGCATGTGCACGCGGCCTCGTTCTTCCTGATGCCCCGTCTGGCGCGGTCGCTGGCCGAGGTGTTCGCCCGGGCGCGGGAGACGGGCGCGACGACGTCGCTCGACACCAATGACGATCCCGCCGGCCGTTGGGACCACGAACTCCTGGACCCGGTGCTGAAGTTCACCGACTTTCTGCTGCCCAACGCGGCCGAGGCGTGCGCGCTGTCCGGGGAGCCCGAACTGGTCCCGGCCGCCTCCTTCCTGGCCGGCCGGGGACCGACGGTCGTCGTCAAGGACGGCGCGAACGGAGCCCTCGCCTGCTCAGGGACACGGCTGTCGCGGGCGCCGGCCGTGCCCGTGGACCCCGTGGACAGTGTCGGCGCGGGCGACAGTTTCGACGCCGGATTCGTCGCCGCGACCCTGCGGGGGCTGGACCTGCGCTCCGCGCTCGCGGTGGCCGCGGCCTGCGGTTCGCTGTCGACACGGGCGCACGGCGGTACGGCGGCCCAGCCCACGTGGGACGAGGCCCGCGCCGCGACCGCCTCACCCCGGTCCACCGTGCCCGGGTCCGGTGTTCCCCGGTCCACCGCCGAAGGAGCGAACACTCCTGAAGTCGCGAACACGCCTGAAGTCGGCGGCACTTCAGAAACTCCCCGCACCTCCGACACCTGGAGCCGTTCATGAACGACGTCACCGCCGCGAAGATCGCCTTCATCGGGGCCGGGAGTGTGGTGTTCACCCAGGGACTGCTGGCCGACCTGTTCACGTTCCCCGAACTCGCCCACGCGCGGATCGCGTTGCACGACATCGACGCGGAGCGGCTCGCCACGGCGGAGGGCGCCGCCCGGTACATCGCCGGCGAGCGCGGCGCCAAGCCCACGATCACCGCGCATCTCGACCGGCGCGCTGCCCTGGAGGACGCCGACTTCGTCATCAACATCATCCAGGTCGGCATGGACGGGGCGACCCGCACCGACTTCGACATCCCCGCCCGCTACGGACTGCGCCAGACCATCGGCGACACGCTCGGCATCGGCGGCATCTTCCGCGCCCTGCGCACCTTCCCGGTGCTCCGCGCGCTCGCCTCCGACATGACCGAACTCTGCCCGGACGCCCTGCTGTTGAACTACACCAACCCCATGGCGATGAACGTCCTCTATCTGAGCCGCATCGCCCCGGCCCTGCGCGTCACCGGCCTGTGCCACTCCGTGTACTGGACGATGCACGACCTCGCCCAGCTCGTCGGCGTGCCCTTCGAAGAGGTCACGCATCTGGCCGCCGGGGTCAACCACCAGGCGTGGGTGCTCCGTTTCGAGCGCGCGGGCCAGGACCTCTACCCCCTCCTGGACGAGGCCATCGCCAAGGACCCGGGGCTGCTGCGCCGGGTCCGCGTGGACATGTACCGCCGCCTCGGCCACTACCCCACCGAGACGAGCGAGCACTCCTCGGAGTACGTGCCGTGGTACCTCCACCACGACAGCGAGATCGAGCGGCTCCGGCTGCCGGTGGGCGCCTATCTGGAGATCATCGAGGAGAACGCGGCGAGCTACCGGCGCACCCGCGAGGCGCTCGCCTCGGGGGCGCCCCTCCCCGTCGAGGGCACGTTGGAGTACGCGCCGCAGATCATCCACAGCACGCTCACCGGTACGCCGCGCACGATCTACGGCAATGTGCCGAACCGTGGCCTGATCGACAACCTCCCGGCGGACTGCGTCGTCGAAGTCCCCTGCCTGACCGACGCGTTGGGGGTGCAGCCGACCCGCGTCGGCGCGTTGCCGCCGCAGTGCGCGGCACTGAACAGCGCGTACGTCGCCGTGAACGACCTCGTGGTCCGCGCGGCCACCGATCACGAACCGCGCCACATCCGGCACGCCGCGATGGCCGACCCCGCGACGGCCGCCGCCCTCCCCGTCGAGCGCATCTGGGACCTGTGCGACGACCTCGTACGAGCCCACGGAGACCTGCTGCAGCCCGAGCTGAGGGCGCGCTTGGGCCACTGAGCCGCGGCGGGGGCCCGGCGCTGGTCCGATCTCTCTCCTCACATCGTCACCCCTGGCGGGTGAGGTCGGAGGGGATGGTCCGGCGCACGCTGGGTGACGAGTGGCTGCGGTCGCAGCCGTGCAACGGAGGTTCTGCCATGGCAACCACCCAGCATCACACCCACTCCAAGACCACCCTGACGGCGGCCAGCGGCTTGATGATCTTCGCCTCGGTGATGCTGTTCGTCGCCGGCGTCCTGGACATCCTGCGGGGCGTCATGGCGATCGCCGAGGACGACGTCTTCGTCACCAGCCAGAACTACGTCTTCAAGTTCGACCTGACGAGCTGGGGCTGGATCCACCTGGCGCTCGGCGCGGTCGCCGTGATCGTGAGCCTCGGCCTGTTCACGGCGGCCACCTGGGCACGCGCGATCGGCGTCGGCATCGCGGCGCTGCTGATCATCGCCAACTTCCTCGACATCCCGTACTACCCCGTCTGGTCGCTGACGCTGATAGCCCTGTACGCCTTCGTGATCTGGGCGCTCTGCGTGGCACGGCCGGACACGGACACCGCATAGCCCGGTCGGTACCGGGCGGAGACACCGGACGGCACGGACCCGCGGCTCACAGGAGGTGCAGATCGCGGGCCCGTCGTACGGCCTCGCCCCGGCGGGTCGCTGCGAGCTTGCGGTAGACGCTCTTCAGGTGGGTCTTGACGGTGTTGACCGACAGATGCAGGTCGGCGGCGATCTCGTCCCTCGACATCATCTGCGCCAGGCGTTCCAGCACCTCCCGCTCGCGATCGCTGAGCGGTTCGATCACCGGTGCGTGAACGGCCTGCGGGCCCGGCTCCGTGCCCCGGACCGCCGCCATGACCGGTAGCCACTCGTGGCCCTGGGCCAGTGCGGGCCGGCGGCGCACGAGTGACCGCAGCCAGGGACCGCCGACCTCCACGAACGGCCGTCTCAGATGCTCCGGCCTGGCCATGCGCAGGGCCCGCGCCAGCAGCCGCTGGGCGGTGAAGTCGTCGCCCGTCGCGTCCGCGGCCTGCGCCCGCGCCAGCAGCACCCGGACGGCGATGCCCGGCCCCTCGTCCAGCTCGGTGGAGAGTCCGTCGAGCAGGACGCGCGCCGCCTCTCTGTCGCCGGTCGCGAGCCGGGTGCGGGCGGCGGCCACCGTGGCCTCCGGTCCGGTGGCCCCCTCCTCCACGAGTACCTCCATCGCGGCGAGCGGATCACCCAGGGCCAGGTACGCGGTGGACATGACCAGGGCCACCCGGTCGCTGACCCATGGCGAGGGCTCGACGCCGCGCGGCGGGCGCTTCAACTCCTGCAGGACGCGCAACGCCTCCTTCGGATGCCCCTTGGCCAGCAGCATCCGCGAGCGCAGGAGACCGTGGCCCGCCGCCGCCACGGGGTCGTGCGAGGCCATGGGGGAGGCGGTCGCCTGGTCCAGGTGTGTCTGCGCCGCGGCCAGGTCGTCACGGTCGACGGCCACCGCCGCCAGGACGAGCTGGGCGACCCCCGTCCGTGCAGCGGGCGGCAGTCCGGAGCGCTCCGCCTCGGCGACCGCCGCCCGCGCGTGCGACTCCGCGCGGCTCGGCCAGCCGCACAGGAGGTCGATCAGGGCGAGCCGGCTGAGCGATTCGTGCCGGGGGTACGCGGTGGACGGTCCGTCATCCACCTGTGCGGCGGCGGACAGCGCGCTCCGGGCGGCCTCGAACTGTCCCGCCCACAGCTGCGCGGACCCCAGGTCCGTGAGCATCAGGGCCGACAGCTCCGGGTGCTGTTCCAGCCGCTCGGCCGGGAGGGACCGCTGCGCGGCCGTCACGTCCTCGGCGGCCGCCTGCGCCGCGTCGGCCGAGCCGGTCAGGCGGGCGGCGAACACCCGCAGCAGACCGTGGCTCAACCGCAGGGCCGGCGCGTGGACGCTCTCCTCGGTCAGGTTCTCCCCGGCCCGGCGCAGCTGGTCGAGACCTCGGTCGACGTCGTGGCGGACGAGCTCACGGGCGGCGCGCACCAGGCACGCGGCCGGCCCGGCGGCGTCCGGCGCCATGGCGGCGAAGAGTCCGTCGAGGCGCTCGGCGTCGAGTCCGGTCAGCAGCTGCCCGATGGCCAGCTCGTCGATGAACCGGCCCGCCGCAAGCTCCCATTCGCCGGCCCCTGCCGCATGCGGCAGGGCCTCCGCGAGCAGTCCCGCGTCGCTCAGCCAGCGGGCGGCCCGCCGGTGCAGCTCGGGCTCGAGGCCCGGATGCCGGACGCGCAGATGGACGCGCAGGATCTCCGCGAACAGGGGGTGCAGCCGGTACCACGAGTGGCCGATGGCCTCGACGAACGCGTTGGCGTGCTGAAGCCCGGCCAGGATGGGTTCCGCGTCGTCCCGGCCCGTCAGGGCGTTGGCCAGATCGGGATGGATCTGTTCGAGGATGCTCGACCGCAGCAGCAGGTCCTGCGTCTCGTCCGACTGCGCTTCGAGCACCTCGGCCAGCAGGAAGTCGGCGAGGGTGCTCTGGCCCGCCTCGAAGTTCTTGATGAACGTGTCCGGATCGTCCACGTGCTGCGCCGCGAGGATGCACAGCCGCAGCCCGGCGGCCCAGCCTCCGGTCCACTCCGTCAGCGACCGGGCGCCGTCGTCCGACAGCCGGATGTCGTGGCGGCTCAGCAGGGCGGCCGTTTCCCCCGGGACGAACGCCAGGTCGGCGCCCCGGACCTCGGCGACCGCTCCGGCGGCGCGATAGCGGTGCAGCGGCAACTGCGGCTCCGTACGGCTGACGATCACCAGGCGCAGACCGCCACCCGCGTGGCGCAGTACGAACTGGAGTTCGTCGGCGATCTCGGCCGAGGCTCCCACCCGGTCGAACTCGTCGAGCACCAGGATCACCGGATCGGCGCGCTCGCTCAGCCAGGCCGCGAGCCGCGTCAGCAGGGAGTGGTCCACATCGCCGGGGCTGGAGGGGCTTCCGATGTCGTCCGGAACCGCCGCTCCGTGACGCCGCAGGGATTCCAGGACGTACGTCCAGAAGATGCCGGGGCCGGTGTCCTCGTGTTCCACGGTCAGCCAGGCCACATCACCCGGATGGTCCATCGTGGAGATCCAGTGGGCGACCAGAAGTGTCTTGCCCGCGCCCGCGGGCCCGTTCACCAGGGTCAGCGGGCCCTGAACACCCTCGGCGAGACGTCCGACCAGACGCGGCCTGCGCACGAAGGTCTCCGTCAGGTCCGGGACGGTGAACCGGACGGCGAGCAGGGGGTCACCCCCTGGGGTCAGGAGCCCTGCCATGGGGTTCTGCCTCCGCGATCTCTCGGCTGCGGCGACGCGTTCGATCCGATGCGGTCCGGGTCCACAGCTCCCTCCCCGGTAGCCCCCGCACATTGATCGTCACCCGCTGTGCCGAAAGTCGCAAGGCAGACTCCGGTCGCCCGCGGCGGGGGAGGCGCGGCGCGCCTTCTTCGGGTGTCATGGGAGCGGAGCAGGGGCCGGATGCCACTGTTCGACGCACCAGCGTCGCGGGCCGACTCGATGAGGTGGTTACCGGTGAAACACTGGCGCGCTCTGATGGTGCTCGGCACGGCCCAGTTCCTGATGGTCCTGGACACCTCCGTCATGAACGTGTCCATCAGCCAGCTGGTCGAGGACTTCGACACCGAGGTCACCGCCATCCAGGCGGTCATCACGCTCTACGCGCTGGTCATGGCGGCCTTCATGGCCACCGGCGGGCGGCTCGGTGACATCCTCGGACGCCGTCGCCTGTTCATCATCGGACTGATGGTCTACGGCGTCGGGTCGGCCCTGACCGCCGTCGCTCCCACCGTCTGGGCTCTCGCGCTCGGCTGGTCGGTCATCGAAGGCCTCGGTGCCGCCATGGTGCTGCCGGCCATGGCGGCCCTCGTGGCGGAGGCCTACACCGGACGGGACCGGGCCGTCGCCTACGGCGTCATCGGCGGCCTCGCCGGCGCGGGCATCGCGGTCGGACCCCTGCTGGGCGGCTGGGTGACGACGTACCTCACCTGGCGTCTGGTCTTCGCGGGTGAGGTCGTGGTCGTTGTCGCGATGCTCCTCTTCCGCGGGGCGATCACCGAATCGCCCCGACCCGAGCCCCGCCCCCGGCTGGACGGCGTGGGCTCCGCTCTGTCCGCGGCCGGGCTGGGACTGGGCGTGCTCGGTGTCCTTCAGAGCAGTTCCTGGGGCTGGGTACAGCCGCGCAACCCGCCCTTCACCATCTTCGGCTTCCCTCCGACGCTGTTCGTCGTCGCCGCCGGCGTGCTCGTCCTGGCCGCGTTCGCCAAGTGGGAGCGCCGGAGGGAGCAGCACGGCACCGACCCCCTGATCCATCTCGCCCTGCTGCACAAACTGCCGCTGCGCTCCGGTCTGCTGACGCTGCTCAGCCAGAACCTCATCCTGCTGGGGCTGTTCTTCGCCATCCCGCTGTATCTCCAGGTGGTGCAGGGCTTCGACGCGTTCCAGACGGGACTGCGGCTGCTCCCGGTGTCCATCACCATGCTGGCGGCCTCCGTCCTCGCCTCCAGGCTCGGGCGGGTGATGGGGCCGCGCCGTGTGGTCAGACTGGCCCTGCTGACCCTGCTCGGAGCCATCGCGTGGCTGCTGGGCACCATCGACCCGGTCATCGACGACTCCCAGTTCGCCGGAGCCATGGCCCTGCTGGGCGTCGGCATGGGCCTGCTCGCCTCCCAGTTGGGCAACGTGGTGCAGTCCACCGTCGGCGAGGAGGAGCGCAGCGAGGTCGGAGGGCTCCAGTTCACCGCCCAGAATCTCGGCTCCGCGCTCGGTACCGCGCTCATCGGCTCGATCCTCATCGGCGCCCTGGCCCAGGCCTTCACCACCCAGGTGGCGAACAACCCGGACGTGTCGCAGGAGGCACGCCAGCAGACCAGTGTCGCGCTCGAAGCGGGCATCAGCTTCGTCCCCACCGACGAGGTGCGTTCGGCGGCCGAGGAGGCCGGACTGCCGCCGTCCGAAGTCGCCGCCGTCACGGACTCCTACGCGACGGCGCAGCTGAACGGCCTGAAGGCGGCGATCCTCGCGGCCGGCGGCATCACGCTCGCCAGTTTCCTGGTCACGACGCACCTGCCGACCGGGCGGGCAGGCCGGAAGGACTCCCCCGGCACCGGCACCGAGGCCGGCTCCCTCGGGCCCGCGTGATCCCGACGCCCGCCCCCAGGTTCACCTTCTGCGGGTGAGGGCGGGCGCGGCGGTGAGCCGGATGATCGTAGGGAAGGGTGCCGTCCGCCCACCCCAGGCCGCTCGCCGGGGGGAGCCCCGCATGCAGTACGAGATCCGCGTCGAGGGACATCTGTCGGAGACGCTTTCCGAGGCGTTCCCGGAGATGGATCACGTGCTGATCTCCGGACAGACCATCCTCTTCGGCCCCGTCGTCGACGACGCACATCTGTACGGGCTGCTGGCCCGCTGCCGGTCGCTGGGGCTGCGCGTCGTGGAGATGCGCCAACTGCCGGAGTAGCCGCGAGGATCACCCGTCGGGGGTGACCCGCGGGACGCCGGCGCACGGGACGCTGGATGCCGGGAATCCCACCCACCGTCCCGTCGGCGGTCCGGCAGTGGTCCGCTCGACCGCGTGAGGAGGAGCCATGACCGAATCGCGTGGTTCGGCACCGTACAACGGATCGGAGCCCAGGCCCGACGATTCGTTTTCCGGGCCCCCGGGTGACCCCGCGGCGGTGCTGGCCGGAGTCGGCGCCTCCTGGACCTGGCTCCTCGGCTCGGCGATCGCGACGCTGATCCCGGGCATCCTGGTCCTGGTCTGGCCGGAGGAGACCCTGCACATTCTCGCCGTTCTCCTCGGCCTCTATCTGCTCGTGATCGGCCTGTTCCGCTTCGTGTCGGTGTTCGGCCACCGGGAGCAGGGCAACCGGTTCGCCAGTCTGCTGATCTCGGTTCTCTACGTGCTGGCCGGCATCCTGTGTCTGCGCAACCCGCTGCAGACCATCGCCGCGCTGTCCCTGATCGTCGGCGTCGTCTGGCTCGTGTCCGGTGTGCTGACCGCGTACACGGCCCTGGCCAGCAAGGACCTGCCGCACCGCGGCTTCGTCCTGTGCGCGGCCGCGATCGGCATCATCGCGGGGATCGTCGTGCTGGCGCTGCCGACCGAGTCGGCCCGCGCCCTGACCCGGCTGCTCGGCCTGTGGATGATCCTGATCGGTCTGGTCGAGCTGGCCGTGGCCTTCGCCTGGCGGGCCGCCCTGCGCAGGGCGGTCTCGGCAGGGCCGCGTGACCCGGCCTCCCCGTACTGAGGCGAACTGAGGCGTACTGAGGCGTACTGAGTCGAGAGCGGGGCGAGGCCGAGACCGCCCGCAGCGCGTACGCGGCCGCCCGCGAGCCCTTGAGTCGCGCGGAAGGCCGGGCATACTCGTGACTCCCCAGCCTGGGCGCCGGCCGGATCATCCGGCCGGCGCCTCGACGCGCACCCGAATCCGGGCGCCGGCCGATGAGCAGGCTCGCACGGAGCGGACGTAACAAAGGGCATGCCGACATTCATGGCCAGCAGGCACGACGACCGCGTGCCGGTGAACAGCGCGACGGCACCGCCGAGCCGCTTCGAGCGGCTGCGACGGCACCGACGGGCCCTGTTCGTGGTGGCCGTGGTCATGCTGCTGGCCCAGATGGCTTTCGCCATGGTCAGTACGGCGGTGGAGCAGACGCCGACGATCGACGAACCCGTGTACGTGGGCACGGCGGCGGTCTACGTCCAGCAGCACGACCTGCGCTACAACCCCGAGCATCCGCCGCTCGGCAAGCTCATCATCGGGAGCGGGCTGCTGTTCGCGCACCCGCACCTCGATCCCGCGTTCCGGGGCGACCAGACGGAACTCGGGCGGCATGTGCTGTACGAGTCCGGCAACGATCCCTGGCGGGTGATGCTGTGGGCACGGTTGCCGGTGATCGTCCTGACGCTGCTGTCCGGTCTGGTCGTCCTCGCGTTCGCCCGTGAACTCGTGGGCCGCGTGGGCGCGTTGGTGGCCCTCGCGCTCTACGCGTTCTCGCCCGACGTGATCGCGCACGGCTCGCTGGCCACGCTCGACGTGCCCGCGTCGGGTTTCCTGCTGACATCGGTGTGGCTGGTGTGGCGGGCCAGGCGACGGCCGTTCCTGTACGTGCCGCTCACCGGGGCGGCGCTCGGCGCGGCGGTGGCGACGAAGATGAGCATGCTGCCGGCCGTTCCGGTGCTGCTGCTCCTCGCGGTCGTGTCCGTGTGGCACGCGGGCCGCCCCGACGCGGACGCGGCGCCGCGGAGCGACGCGCGGGCGAGGGTCCGGCTGCTCGGACTCGGTGCGGCGGCCGCGGCCGGGCTGGCCGTGGTGGCTGTCGCGGTGGTGTGGGCGTCGTATCTGGCCGTCGATCCCCGGCTGCGCTGGACGGCGCCCGCGGACCTACCCAGCGTGCACGGACTGCGCGCGCTGCTCATCGACCGGCTGCCCGTGCCGCAGCCGTACCGGGACGGGATGCGGGTCCAGTTCGGCTTCGAGAACGCGACGTGGCAGGGGTTCCTCTTCGGCCGTCTCTACAGCGGCTCCCTCTGGTACTACCTGCCGGCCGCTCTGCTGGTGAAGACCCCGCTCGGCATGGCGGCGCTGTGGGCGGCCGGTTCGGTCGCGCTGCTCGCCGTGCGCCGGCTGCGGCCCGCCGCCCCGTACCTCCTGATCCCTCCGGCGCTGCTGCTGGCCACGGCGATGACCGGCTCCCGCGATCTCGGCGTGCGCTACGCCCTTTTCATGCCGGTGTTCCTCGCGGTCGCGGCGGGCTGTGCGGTCGTCGTGCGCCGACGGTGGGCGGGGATCGTCACGGCGGCGCTGGTCCTGTTCGTCGCCGTCAGTTCGCTGATGACGTACCCGTACTACCTGCCGTACTCGAACGAGGCGTTCGGCGGGCCGGAGAAGACCTATCTGCGCCTGCACGACTCGAACGTCGACTGGGGCCAGGACCTCGGCCGTCTCGCCGACCGGCTGGAGGAGCACTACCCGCACGAGAAGGTATGGCTCGTGTACAAGGGCGCCGGTGTGCCGTCCGCCTACGGCATCGACGCGGCCGACCCGCGCAAGGTGCCCGCGGAGCGGGTGCATGGGCTGCTCGTCGTGTCCGACACCTCGATCGACAAGGCCGACGCCCGGCTGACGGCCCTGCTCGCCACCAGCCGTCCGGTCGAGGAGGTCGGCCACTCGATCACGATCCTCCGTCGAACGTGAGCCGACCCGCTGTCACCTGCCGCCGCCTGCCACCCGCGTCCTGTCGCCTGTCACCTGTCTCACGTGACCCGAGCCGCCGTCACCGCTCGGGCGTGAGCAGGTCCAGCACCCGCTCCCACCGGAAATCCCTTCGCCCGCCGTCCTGTTGGCCGTCCCCGGCATAGGGGTCGCCGAAGCGGACACCCATCTCGCGCAGCCGCTCGACACTCGCGCGGTAGGCGGGGTGAGCCTCCAACGCCTCGTTCACACAAGGCAGTACGGCGATCGGGACGCCGAGTCCGTACGCCTCGCACAGCGTCCCGAGGGCGAGGGTGTCGGATATGCCGGCCGCCCACTTGTTGACGGTGTTGAAGGTGGCCGGCGCGAGGGCCACCGCGTCGGGCGCGGGGAACGGCCGCGGGTCGCCGGGTGCCCGCCAGGCGGAGCGGATCGGACGGCCGGTCCGCGCCTCGACCTCGGACGCGTCGAAGAAACCGAGGCCCTGGGGCGTGGCGATGACGCCGACCTCCCAGTTCCGTGCCTGCGCCGCGCTGATCAACGTGCCGATGTCCTCGGCGATGCCCGCCGCGCAGACGATGACATAGAGGAAGGGCTTCTCGGTGGGTGCGCTCACAGGGGAACCCTAATGAAGATCCGGGAGCGCTACCGGAGCGGGAAGGTCTCCTCGCGTTCCGACTCCGGGCGTGGCCCGAAGATCCGGCGCTCCTTCTCCTCGATCGGCACGTCGTTGATGGAGGCCTCGCGCCGGGTCATCAGACCGTGCTCGTCGAACTCCCACAGTTCATTGCCGTACGAGCGCCACCACTGACCGTCGGCGTCCCGCGACTCGTACTGGAATCGGACGGCGATGCGGTTGCCGTCGAAGGCCCACAGGTCCTTGCGCAGGGCGTACTCGTGCTCGCGCGCCCACTTGTCCGTGAGCAGCTCGACGATCCGGGCGCGGCCCGTGACGAAGGTGTCCCGGTTGCGCCAGACCGAGTCCTCGGAGTAGGCGAGCGAGACCTTGTGCGGGTCGCGGGTGTTCCAGGCGTCCTCGGCCGCCCGGACCTTCTGGAGGGCGGTCTCGCGGGTGAAGGGCGGCAGGGGCGGGCGGTCGGTCATGGGGACTCCTCGACACGGGCAAAACACGGGAGAACGAGCGTTCTCCATCTCTGACGCCTAAGGTAGAGAACGCTCGTTCTCTCGTCAAGGAGTCCTCCGTATGGACAGCACGACCACCCGGGGCCAGGCCCTCGCACTCGCCACGGAACAGGCCCTCGACGCCGCGGAACGGCTGTTCTACGGCCGCGGCATCCAGGCCGTCGGTATGGACGACATCCGCGGTGCCTCGGGTGTCTCGCTCAAGCGGCTCTACCAGTTGTTCCCGGCGAAGGAGCAGCTGGTGGAGGCGTATCTGGAGCGGCGCGATGCCCAGTGGCGGGCGCGGCTGGCCGAGCACGTCGACGGGCAGCGCGAACCCGAGCGGCGAATCCTGGCCGTCTTCGACTGGCTGGGCCTGTGGTTCGCGGAGCCCGACTTCCGCGGCTGCGCGTGGATCAATTCGTACGGTGAACTCGGTGCCACCTCGGAGCGGGTGGCCGCGCAGGTCCGCGCGCACAAGGCGGCGTTCAGGGCGTATCTGGCCGGGCTCGTGAGCACGGCGGGTCTGCCTCCCGCCCTGGGCGACCACCTCTTCCTCCTCGCCGAGGGCGCCATGGTCACGGCGGGCATCACCCAGAGCACCGAGCCCGCCGAACAGGCGCGCGCGGCCGCCCGACTTCTGCTGGACGCGGAGCGGTAGGGCCTCGGCTCAGGTGGTGCGCTCCGTCACCGTGATGGCGGCGACCGGGCAGGCCCGCGCCGCCTCCCGCAGGAGCGGGTCGCCGCCCCCGTCCGCGCGGCCCGGCAGCAGCTCACTGAATCCGTCGTCGTCCTGGGTGAAGACGCCCGGGGCGGCGAGGGCGCACTGACCCGCGCCGATGCAGACGTCCTTGCCGATCGCGATGCCGATGCCCGTTCCCATGCCCACAACTCCCCACCAGGTCACGGGGAGTTCCAGCATCCCCTGGATGGAAAATCGGTTGCGTGGGCATATCCGGTGGCCCGAGCATCGGCCCATGTCCACGATCGAAGCCTTCCTGCCGCCGACCTCCGCCGCCGTTCGTCCGGTGCGGGTCCAGCAGCAGCCCGGCCGACCGCGGAGGCCCGAGCTTCCCCGGTCGTGACCGCCGCGCTCGTCGCGGGGCTTCTCGCGGGCTATGGCATCGCCATGCCCGTCGGAGCGGTCGCGACCTACCTCGTCTCCCTCACCGCTCGTACGTCCCTGCGGATCGGCGCCTCGGCCGCGCTGGGCGTCGCGACGGCCGACGGGCTGTACGCCCTCGTCGCCGCCCTCGGCGGTACCGCGCTCGCGGCCGAGCTCCGGCCGGTCCTGGTTCCGCTGCGCTGGGCCTCCGCCCTGGTCCTCGTCGCACTGGCGGTCCGCGGTGCGATCGGCGCGATCCGCCAGTACCGCGAACGTCGGCTCGCCGAGCGCGGGGGTCAGGATCCCCCACGCCCGGCCCGTGCCTATCTGGCGCTACTGGGGATCACCCTGCTCAACCCCACCACGGTCGTCTACTTCGCCGCGCTGGTGCTCGGCAGCCGTGCGGCCGAGGCGGTCCGTCCGCTGGAGCAGGGGGTGTTCGTCCTCGCCGCGTTCGCCGCGTCCGCGAGCTGGCAACTCCTGATCGCCGGGGGCGGCGCACTGCTCGGCCGGACCCTGACCGGCCACCGGGGACGGCTGGTGACGGGGCTCGCGTCGAGCGGCGTGATCATGTTGCTGGCCGTGCGTATGCTCGTGGCCCCGCAGTGAGATCCCGGTGAGAACGCGGCGAGAACCCGGAGCCTGTCACGAGGTCATCGCCTGCCCGGCCGACCCCGGCGGGCCTCGCCCGCACTACCCGGCGCGCTCCTCCTGCGACCGCCAACCATGGATCAGCAGGTCGAACACCGTCTCCACGGCCGCGCCTGGATCCGGTCGTCCCTTGGCCAGGGCCGGCAGTTCCAGGACGAACCGCGCGAGGGCCGAGCACGCGAGATCATCCGTCTCCCGGCCGAGTTCCTGCGCGATCACGGCGCCGAGGGCGTCCGCGTGCCGCATCCACATACGCTCCGCGTACTCGCGGAGCGCGGGCGTTCGGTCCACCAGCGCCGTGAACTGGCGCAGACGAGGATCCGACGCCAGCGGCACCCATGACCTCAGCGCGTGGGCGCGGAGCGCCTCGACCACGTCCTGACCGGCCGGCCGTTCACGGACGGCGGCGGTCAGCTCGGCCTCGACGTCCTCCTCGCGGTCGAAGACCAGGGCCTCCTTGCTCGGGAAGTGCGCGAAGAGTGTCGTCGTCGACACATCGGCCTTCTCGGCGATATCGCGGACGCTCACCTGTTCGAACCCGTGCTCCAGGACGAGTTCCAGGGCGGCGTCGGCGATGGCCTGCCGCGTCGCGGCCTTCTTGCGCTCGCGACGACCGACGGTCGGGGATTCGGGCATGGCATCACTCTACCCCACGACTGAAACGAAGCAGAAACTGTAACTGTTGCACTTATGGACTCGTTTCTGCTTTGGTGGTCTCCGTAGGGGTCGCCGCCCCATGGGGTCGCGGCGCCGGCCGTCGCCGCGCCGTGGCGTCTCCGGAACCCCGACCGACGAAAGGAATCCACCGTGGAATCTCCGACGCCCACCAACGCGCGGATCAGCATCATCGGTGCCGGGCCGGGAGGCCTCACATGCGCACGCATCCTGCAGCGCCACGGCATCGCGGTGTCGGTGTACGACCGCGACGCCGAGACCGATTCCCGGAACCAGGGAGGCTCGCTCGACCTGCACGAGGAGGACGGCCAACTCGCGCTCCGTGAGGCGGGCCTGCTGGAGGAGTTCTTCGCGCTCGCCAGGCTCGAAGGGCAGGAAATGCGCCAGTTGGACCCATCGGGGCGCGTCCTTGCCCACCATCTGCCGGACGAGGACGAAAAGGCCGCCCCCGAGATCGACCGCGGACAGCTTCGCGATCTCCTGCTGCGCTCACTGCCTGCGGGAACCGTTCAGTGGGGGCGCACGCTCGCGTCGGTGAGCGGACCGGCCGCCGGGCCGCGAACACTGACGTTCACCGACGGGACGGCCGTTGAGGCGGATCTTGTGATCGGCGCGGACGGCGCCCACTCCCGCGTCCGCGCCGCCGTGTCGCCCGCGGCACCGCGCTACACCGGGGTCAGCTTCCTCGAGGCATGGTTCGACGACATGGAGCACGCGCACCCCGAGCTTTCCCGACTGGTCGGGAAAGGCAGCGCCCACATCGCCGACGGTGAGCGTGGCCTCTTCGCACAGCGCAACAGCGGCGGCCACATGCGCGTCTACATCATGCGGCGCGTCCCCGTGGACTGGATCGCGGCGCAGGGCCTTCGCCCCGAGGACACCGAGGGCATCCGCGGGCATCTGCTCGGCGAGTACGCGGCCTGGTCCCCGCGGATACTCCGGATGATCACCGACAACGACGGCGCCTACGTCGATCGCCCGCTCTTCGCCCTGCCGGTGCCGCACACATGGGAGCACTCGCCCAGCGTGGCGCTCCTGGGAGACGCCGCCCACCTCATGCCACCGCTCGGCGTCGGCGTCAACCTCGCCATGCTCGACGCCGCCGAACTCGCCCTCGCACTCGTCCGCTCCTCCACCATCGACGACGCTGTGGACCGCTACGAGAAGTCGATGCTCCCGCGCTCGGCCGAAACGGCCCGGTTGCTCGAAGGCGGCGCCGAGCATCTTCTGTCCGTACCCGACCCGGCGTCAGCCGGTGGGGCGGCGGCCCGGGGCTGAGCCGGTCCTCGGCAGCGATGCGCCGGGCCACCGGAACGCCCTCCAGGGCGAGATGCCGGGCGCACACGGTGTGCCGGGCACGCCCCACCGGAGGATCGGCCCGGCGCGCGGAGCCACGCGGGGCGGCGGTACGGAAGATTCACGTCCGCACTGGTGTTGAATCGTGCCGAGACAGGACCAGTCCGACGCGACGATGGGACGGAAGTCATGCCACTTGAGGGCGAGTACGAGCCCAGCCCCACGCAGTGGGTGCGGGACCAGGTGGAGTTGTACGAGGGGTCCGGCGGGACCAAGGGGACGACGCTGATGGACACGGGCTTGCCCGTCATCATCCTCACGACACGCGGCGCCAAGAGCGGCAAGATCCGCAAGACCCCGCTGATGCGCGTCGAGCACGACGGAAGCTACGCGGTGGTCGCCTCGCTCGGCGGAGCCCCCAAGCACCCGGTCTGGTACTACAACGTCACCTCCGATCCGCGCGTCGAGCTCCAGGACGGGGCCGTGCGCAAGGAGTTCACGGCCCGGGAGATCACCGGCGACGAGAAGGCCCAGTGGTGGGAGCGCGCGGTCGCCGCGTATCCCCCGTACGCCGACTACCAGAAGAAGACCGACCGGGAGATCCCCGTCTTCGTGCTGGAGCCGACCGGCTGACACCGGGACGCCCGCACGACGGTGGCCCGTAACGGCACACGCGCCGGTACGGGCCGCTTCGCGCCTGCAGGTGCCTCTTCACTGCACGGCCGGGGCGGACCGCCGAACGCCACCCCGGTCCGCGCTGAGCGTGCCCGTACTTCCGCGGTATCGGTGTGCATGAACCGTGGTGCGTCGGGCACCCGAGCGTCAGGCCCCGCCGCGTTCCCCCGGCGCGGCGGGGCTTCCCGCCGTAGTGTCGTCGGCCCGCGCCCAGTCGCTCGCCCCCGTATCGCCGCGGCGCGCGGCCGCTCGCGCCACCTGGGCATCGGTCACGTCGAGGAAGATCTGGTCGGCCTCGGGGAAGGCGTGGGCGACGGAGCGCTGCCGGGTCGCGCATGCCGTCGCCGTCCTTGCCGCGTACCTGGAAGAGCGCCCGCAGCAGCGAGGCGTTCCGCAGGCCCTCGTGCCTCACACCGTGTCGACGGAGGGAATCGGGGGCCGCGCAACGGGCACTCTTACCGGGGTCGGAGCAGGCCGGCTCACGTAGGCGGCCTCGGGAGCGAAGAAGGAGCCCCAGGTGTCCAAGTCCAAGAAGCAGCAGAAGCGCAAGCTGTCCCTGGCCTACAAGCCGATCGGCTTCGTCCTGAGCTGGGCCGGGGGCGCCGTCGCCGGACTCGCCTTCCAGAAGACCTGGATGGCGATACGTCACGAGGAAGACGCTCCCGACGCGCTGGACAAGGACCGCGGCTGGGGCGAGGTGCTGCTCGCCGCCGCGCTCCAGGGCGCGATCTTCGCCGTCGTGCGCAGTGCGGTGGACCGCACGGGCGCGAAGGTCATCGAACGCTCCACGGGTGTGTGGCCCTCCCCCGGCACGTCCGGCCGCGACTGAGGAAGTACGCGTTCAAGCCCTCGTCGCCACCTGCTCAGCTCATCGCCGGGGGCTGGATCGACCGCTCCGTGCGCCCGTCCGGTGCGGTCCCGTCGGCCGCGGGAAGCCCGCGCCGCTTCTCGTGGCGCAGCGCCGCGCCAGTGGCCACGGCTCCTGCTCCCTCCCACAGGCCCACGCCCAGGAAACCGTCCGGGGCACGGCCGCCGAGTACGGCGAGCGTGAAGACCGTGCAGGTCAGCAGGCGGAAGGGGACAGTCCAGCGGAAGAAGGCCTTCCAGTCGGAGAGGGAGGCCAGCACGTAGTACACGCCCATGTTCAGCGCCGCCATGGAGGAGGCGGTCAGGAAGACCAACGTGTAGTCGTCGTCCGCTCGTTCGGGTCCTGCGTCCGGCGCGAAGCCCATGAGCGAGAGCAGGGTTTCCGGAGCGATCAGCCCCAGTGCGCCCATTGCCGCGGCGCAAAGGCCGAACACCGCGATGGTCCAGCCCGACAGCGAGCGGGGAAGGAACTGCATGGGTCCTCCGAGTGTGAAGCAACGCGTCGAAGGATCCCGCCGCTTCGGCCTGACCGGCTCGCCGCGCGCGCTACGGCGAGGCCGTGAAGGCCCGGCGGTAGGAACGGGGCGGCACTCCCCTGCGTCGTACGAACTGTTCGCGCAGGACGGCCGCGCTTCCGTATCCGACGCGGCGTGCGATCTCCTCCACCGGGAGGTCCGTGGTCTCCAGGAGTTCCTCGGCACCGCTCAGACGCAGGCTTCGCAGCCAGGCGTGGGGGGTGGTGCCGGTCGCGGCGGTGAAGCGGCGGGCGAAGGAGCGCTTGCTCATCACGGCGCGCCGGGCCAGTTCCGCGACGGGAAGCGGTTCGTGGAGGTTCTCGCGGGCCCACGCGAGCACCTCGGCCAGTCGTTCGTCACCGCAGCCTTCGGGGGCGGGGGCGGCCAGGTACTGCGCCTGCCCGCCGTCGCGGTGGGACGGCAGGACCACGTCCCGGGCGACGGCGTTGGCCATCGCGGCCCCGTGCTCGCGCCGCAGCAGGTGCAGGCACAGGTCGAAGCCCGCGGCGGCTCCCGCGCCCGTCAGGATGCGCCCTTCGTCGATGTAGAGGGCGTCGGGTTCGACGGTGGTGTCGGGGTGGCGGCGGGCGAGCAGTTCGGCGAACCGCCAGTGGGTGGTGGCCCGTCGGCCGTCGAGCAGTCCGGCGGCGGCGAGCGCGAAGGCGCCGACGCAGTGGGCCGCGACCAGCGAGCCGCGCCCGTGTGCGTCCGACAGCGCGTCGAGCACGGCGGGAGCGGGTGGTGTGCGGAAGTCGGCCCATGGCAGGGCGATCACGAGATCGGCGGAGGCGAGCCGGTCCAGGCCGTGTGTGACGGTGAGCGGTATGCCCACATCGGTGCGGACCGGCCCCGGCCGGTCGGTGCACAGGGCGAAGTCGAAGCCGGGCAGTCCCTCGCCGTGCGGGCCGAAGACCTCGGCGACGATGCCGGCGGCGAGCAGGCCGACTCCCGGCGGGGCGTACGCGGCCACGGTGGCGAAGGGAGGCACGCGGGCAGTGTGGCACGAATCCTGCGATCAGCGGCAGCTGTGCCACTCGTGGACGGTCCGCCCTCACGGAATGATCGGAGTCATGACAGACGCACCGCTCGGCCGCGACGCCGTGTACACGATCCTGACCACCGGCTACACGGGCTCCACCGGCCCGGGTGTCGCCGCCACCGTCTCCTACGTCTTCGACGCGGGCCGGCATGTGATCTTCGACCCGGGCATGGTGGCGAGCCGCGACCGGATCCTCGCCCCGCTCGCGGAGTTGGGACTCGGCCCCGACGACATCACCGACGTGGTACTCAGTCACCACCACCCGGACAACACGATGAACGTGGGTCTGTTCGGGCGGGCCCGAGTGCACGACCACAAGGTGGAGTACCTCGGCGATCAGTGGAGGAACCGGGACGCGGAGGGGTACGAACTCACGCCGTCGCTGCGTCTGATCCGTACTCCGGGCCACAGTCCCGAGGACATCACGCTGCTGGCCGGTACGGACTCGGGTGTGGTCGCCTTCGCCGGCGATCTGTGGTGGGACGCGAACGGCCCGGCGGACGACCCCGTGGCCCCCGACCGTGACGTGTTGCGCGCCTCCCGGCTCCGGGTGCTGGACGCCGCGGACCTGATCGTGCCGGGCCACGGTGGCCCGTTCGAGGCCGACGACACCACGCCACGCTGACCGGGTCCGGTCCGCGCCCGGGTGCGCCGCTGCGCCGATCGTCCCCGGTCCACGGCCCCGTCGGCCAGGAGGACTTCGTCCGTGGCACCGGCGGAGAGGGCCGAGGAGCCGGCCAGGCGCTCAGCCCTGTTTGGGGGCCGTCGACCGGGCGTACCGCAGGGTGAAGGAGTGTCCGGCCGGGTCGGCGTAGCCGCGTTCCTCGTACGGGCCGGACGCGTCCTTGGTGTCGAGCGGCCGGCCGCCCAGGCCGACCACCACGAGCTCCGCCTGGTCGAGGTCCTCCACGTGGAAGTCGATGTGGGCCTGGAAGGCGTTCTCGGGACGCGGCCAGCTGGGCGGCGTGACGTTCCCGTCACGGCGGAAGGCCATCCGCATGCCGTCGGTGCCCTTGATCTCGACGCGGTTCGCGCTCGCGTGCGTCTCCTCGGCGTCGAGCAGCTCCTTGTAGAAGGCGGCGAGCTTCTCGGGCTCGGCGCAGTCCAGCACCACGACAGCGGCGGTGACCAGTGCCATGTTTCCTCCGTAAGGGGTTCCGGGACGACAGGGCGGCATCCGGCGGCCGCAGCCCTGTCGTCCCGTCTTACCGCGTCCGGGGAATTCAGTCGGCCACGAGCCACGCGCCCTCGCGCATGAGGTCGCGTCCGGAGATCTCGTCGGCCTCGCGCCAGGCCCGCACGCGCTGCGGGATGACGCTGAAGTACAGCCGCGATACGGGCGTACGCGTCGCTCTACGGTGATGACGGTGGAGCGGGCCTCAGTGTGACGGGCCGGGTGGCCACGGCGGGGTTCCCGTGGTGTCCGCCTCCGGTGATCTCCGCGAGCCGGGCCGCCGCCGCGCTCAGCAGCAGGTCGAGCGCCGTCGGATAGGCGCTGCGCCGCATGTCGAGGACGAGGTGGCGGGCCGTCGCCGCGATGTTCGGGTGGCTGTCGGCGGGCAGCCGGGCGTACATCGCCCGCCACACGCCGGCCTCGGCCTCGCGCGCGGCCCGGGGCAGGGCGACGCTCGCGGCGTCCAGGGCCGCGAACGCGAGCGCCTGGTCGACGAAGGCGTGGTAGATCCGTACGGCCTCGGGATCGGGGAACCCGGCACCGCGCAGCACACCGATGATCGTCTCCACCGCCTCGATCTCGTGGACGCGGCCCGTCACCCGGTAGGAGCTGAGCACGGCGGCCTGCGGATGGGCGAGGGACCCGGAGTGCACGCGCAGGCCGAGATCCCTGAGGTCGGCGCGCCAGTCCCCGGTGGGGTGCCAGGTGCGCAGCGTCCGGCCGATGAGCTCGTCGGCGATGGCGAGCAGCAGATCGTCGGTGTCGCGGAAGTAGCGGTACAGGGCGCTGGGGTCGGCGCCGAGGGCGAGGCCGAGGCGACGGACGGTGAGCGCGTCGGCGCCGTGTTCCTTGAGCAGGCGCAGGGCGGTCTCGACGATCAGTTCCTCGGAGAGGACGACGCCGGTCTTGGTGGGGCGTCTGCGCCGCCGGGCGGCGGGCGGGACGACTCGGTCGTTCGTGGACGTCATGGCGTCTCCCTCCGGTGCGGGCACCTTATGTCAACGGCGTTGACCTGTTAAGGCCCCGGGCAGTTTCATTTCCGGTCATCGGGCCGGAATCAGGCCCCGGGTGCGATCGGAGCAGGCCATGACGCAGAAGCCGTACGGTGTGGATCCCCCGTCCTTGCGCAGGACGCTCGGCGTCATGGACGGCGTCGCCATCGCCGCCTCCAGTACGGCGGCGACGACCAGCATCGGCATCGGGCTCGGCGTGACGGCCGGGGTGGTCGGGCTGCATCTGCCCGCGATCATGCTGCTGGCCTTTCTGCCGATCCTCGGGATCGCGGGCGCCTTCTCCCGGCTGAACCGGGTCGAGCCGAACGCGGGCAACGGCTATGTGTGGGTGGGCCGTTCACTCAGTCCCTGGCTCGGTTTCCTGGTCGGCTGGGCGAGCATCGTGGCCACGGTGGCGTTCCTCGCGTACACCACGGCGGTGACCGGTTCGGCGATGATCCAGCTCGCCGGCGAGGCGGGTCTGCACACGGTGGCGGGCCTTGCGCTCGATCCGGGCTCGACCGCCCAGACCACGGCCGTGGGCGTCGTGATCCTCGTCGCCGTCACCCTCACCGCGGTGACCGGGGTCAGGACCGCCGCGCGGCTCCAGGGCGGGCTGCTGGTCTTCGAGTACGTCGTCCTGCTGAGCTTCTGCGGATACGGCATCGTCACCGGCCCGCACCCCTTCAGCCTGAGCTGGTTCGACCCGTTCCAGATCCCCTCGGCGACGGCGCTGGCGCAGGGGCTTCTGCTGTCGGTGTTCTGCTACTGGGGCTTCGAGGCGGCGTTCACCGTGAACGAGGAGGTACGCGATCCGCGGGACGCCTCGCGGGCCGGGACCATCACGCTGGTGACCATGCTGGGGATCTTCCTGCTCGGCTCGGTGGCCTTCCAACGCGTGCTGTCCGAGGACGAGTTGGCCGGGCACGGTGCCGAGGGCCTGGCCTTCCTCGGGAACCGGCTCGCCGACCAGCCGCTGGCCGCGCTGCCCCTGGTGGCGCTGATGTTCTCGGCGGTCGCCTCGCTGCAGGCCGGGGTGATCCCGACGGCGCGCGGGATGTTCGCGATGAGCCGGGACCGTACGCTCGGGCCCGTGTGGTCCAGGGTCAGTGCCCGGTACGGGACTCCGGCGACCGGCACGCTGCTGATCGGCGCGATGGCCGTCGTCGTGGCCACGCTCTCCCTGGTGATTCCCCGGCTCGCCGACATGATCATGGCGACCGTGAACGCCGTCGGGATCGTCGTGGCGTTGTCGTACGCGCTCGTCGCCCTCGCGGCGGCCGCCCGGTTCCGCGGACTGCTCCGCGAGGACTGGCGGGAGGGGATACGGGCGGTCGTCCTCCCCACCCTGAGCGCCGTGTCGCTGCTCGGCCTCGGCGGCTATCTCGCCTGGTCCTTCTACACCTCCACCGACCACTTCGAGGTCAGCGCGGACAACGGCTGGTTCCTGCTGCTCACCCCCACCGTCATGATCGTCTCGGGTTTCGCGGCCGCCGCGTGGGCCAAGTGGGTCCGCAAGTCCGCGTACTTCACCACGGGTCGGGGAACCGACGCCGACGCGCCCCAGCTCCTGGCCACCCTCAACTGAAGCGACCGAGGGCCTCTGGCCACCCCGACCAAGGAACGGAACCATGCACGCTGACCTTCTCTTCACCGGCGGACCGGTGTTCACCCCCGAGGGCCGCACCGCGACCGCGGTGGCCGTCACCGGCGAGCGGATCACCGCCGTCGGAAACTCCGAGGTCCATGAGCTCATCGGACCGGGCACCGAGGTCGTCGACCTGGCCGGGCGGCTCCTGCTGCCCGGGTTCCAGGACGCGCACGTCCACCCGGTCCCGGCGGGCCTGGAACTCACCCAGTGCGATCTCACCGGCGCGAAGACGGCCGAGGACACCGTCGCCGCCGTCCGCGCGTACGCCGACGCGCACCCCGAACGGGAGTGGATCACGGGCGGCGGCTGGTCCATGGAGGCCTTCGAGGGCGGTACGCCGACCAAGGAGCTGCTGGACGCGGTCGTACCGGACCGGCCGGTGTACCTGCCCAACCGGGACCATCACGGCGCCTGGGTCAACAGCCGCGCCCTCGAACGCGCGGGAGTCGACCGCGACACGCCCGATCCGGCCGACGGACGGTTCGAGCGGGACGCGTCGGGCGAGCCCACCGGCATGCTGCAGGAGGGGGCCATGCAGTCCGTCGGCCGGCTCACTCCCGCGGCCACGCCCGCCGACCGGCTCGCCGCGCTGCTGCACGCCCAGCGGCATCTGCACGCGCTCGGCATCACCGCCTGGCAGGACGCGATCGTCGGCACCTTCCTGGGCATGGAGGATCCGTCCGAGGCGTACCTGACGGCGGCCCGCGACGGTTCGCTGACCGCGCGGGTGGTCGGCGCCCTGTGGTGGGACCGGGCGCGGGGTGCCGAGCAGATCCCCGAACTCGTCGAGCGGCGCGCCGCGTTGGAGCACGGCAGGTTCCGGGCGACCAGCGTCAAGCTGATGCTGGACGGAGTCGCCGAGAACGGCACCGCCTCGCTGCTCGACCCCTACCTCGACAAGTGCGGCTGCGCCACGGCCAATCGGGGCAAGAGCTTCATCGATCCGGCTCACCTGCCGTCGTACGTGACCGAGTTGGACGCCCTCGGGTTCCAGTGCCACTTCCACGCGCTGGGCGACGGTGCCGTACGCCACGCCCTGGACGCGGTCGAGGCGGCGCGCAAGGCGAACGGGCCGAGCGACACCCGCCCGCATCTGGCGCATCTCCAGGTCGTGCACCCCGACGACGTGCCCCGCTTCGCCCAGCTCGGCGCCACGGCGAACATCCAGCCGCTGTGGGCCGCGCACGAACCGCAGATGGACGAGCTGACCATCCCCTTCCTCGGGCCCGAACGCGCCGCCTGGCAGTACCCGTTCGGGGCGCTGCTGCGCTCCGGCGCGCAACTGGCGGCGGGCAGCGACTGGCCGGTCAGCAGCCCCGACCCGCTCCAGGGCATCCATGTCGCGGTCAACCGGGTGAGCCCGGACGAGCCGGGGCCGGTGTTCCTGCCGGCCGAACGCATCGACCTGACGGCCGCGTTGACGGCGTACACCGCCGGAACGGCGTACACGAACCATCTGGACGACACCGGGAGCGTGCGGGCGGGCGCCCTCGCGGATCTCGTCGTCCTGGACCGCGACCCCTTCGCGGGGCCGCCGGAGGCGATCAAGGAGACCGGGGTCGCGCTCACCTACGTCGGAGGGGAGCGGGTGTACGCGGCGCCGGACGCCTGACCCGTCCCAAGGGGGCGCATCCGGCTTGCGGTCACGCGGCCTGCGTGGTCATTTCTTGGACACTCGTCCAGCTATAGTGGACACCTGTCCAAGAAATGACCGAGCGCTAAGGAGTCTGCCGACGATGGAAACGGTCGCGAACGTACTGGTGGGCCTGGTGGCCGCGCTGCACGCGTACATCCTGGTGCTGGAGATGTTCCTGTGGGAGAAGAAGCCGGGGCGGGGACTTCATGGATTCGACGAGCAGATGGCCCGGGCGACCGCGCCGCTCGCCGCCAACCAGGGGCTCTACAACGGCTTTCTGGCCGCGGGCCTGATCTGGGGGCTGATCGCGGCGGACCCGACCGGTCATGACATACAGGTCTTCTTCCTGTGCTGCGTCGTGATCGCGGGCGTGTACGGATCGGTCACCGCGAACCGCCGCATCCTCTTCGCACAAGCCCTGCCGGGCGCCCTCGCCCTGGCCGCCGTGCTCATCGCCGGATGACGCCCGACGACCCGCGCACCGCCCGGACCCGCGCCAAGCTGCGGCAGGCGCTGCTGGCGGAGTGCGCCGAGCATCCGCTGGAGGAGATCGGCGTCGCCGCGCTGGTCCGGCGGGCCGGGGTCGGCCGGGCCACCTTCTACGTGCACTACGCCGATCTGGAGGCACTGGCGGTCGACGCGTGCGCCGATGTCGTACGGGAGGCCGTGGAGGCGCTGCACGCCTGGCGCGGACGACCCGACCCGGTGTCCGCGCCCCCCGCTCTGCGCGCCTTCTTCACCGAACTCGCCCCGCACACCGGTCTCTACCGCGCGCTGCTGAGTCCGGGCGGCGGTGGCCCGCTGGGCCGCGTGCTCCACCGCGACCTGCGGGCCCGCAGCCTGGCCGAGCGCACCCTCGCCGGCGCACCGGACGCCCCACTCGTCGCCTCCGCGGTCGCCGCCACCTTCGCGGGCGTCCTCGCGGACTGGCTGCACGGCCTGCTGGAGGGCACCCCGGACGCCGTCGCGGACCAGGTCTGGCAACTGCTCGTCGCCCTGCACATGAGCCGGTGACGCCTCGGGTCATACGCATGAGCCGGCGACACCTCGGGGCCGGAGCCGTCGAGGTGCGGGCTCCGGAGCCGTGTACGCAGGTTCGAATCCTGCCGGGCCACCCCTTATTCGTCCCGCGCTCGGCTGCTTAGAGGTCGCCCTGTGGGGCTGATGAGACCGCAGCCTGGGCCGAACGCACCTACCGCTATGACAGCAAGCACAGAGGCGCGCTCCAGGTGATCGACCACCGCTTCAGGTCGACCGAGGGCACGATCTGCCCAATCATCATCATTGGTCCCGAAGCGCTGCCTGAGCACATGACCCGCGAGCCACTTGTCATGGCGGTGAGATCGTTCTGCCTCAAGGGGATGACCTGCTCCAAAACGTAGTTCGAACGGGTGAACGCTGTGGCCTCGCGGCCCCGCGAGGCCACAGCAGCCGGGCTGATTCCCCATCCCGTGGTAACACCTGACGGGGTGTCCGAGCCCGCGGCCCCAGTCCCGTCCGCGAGGAGTGGATGCGTATGCCGGCCGGACCCGCCACCGCCCCTCAGAACCCGCTCGAAATCGTCCGCACGCGCAACTACATCTCCCTACTGGTGATCTCGGCCGTACTGGGCGTCCCCATTTCCTGCGTGGCCTACGGGTTCCTCGCCCTCGTCTCCGAACTCCAGTCGTTGGTCTACGAAGACCTGCCCAAGGGCCTCGGCTTCAGCGGAACACCGGACTGGTGGGCCGTGCCCCTGCTCGCTGTGGCCGGCGTGCTGGTCGCCCTCACTATTCGTCATCTGCCCGGAAACGGCGGGCACGAGCCCGCCGAAGGGCTCAAGACCGGCGGCACCCCGTCGGTGACATCGGTGCCCGGCGTCGCCCTCGCCGCGATCACCACGCTCAGCCTCGGCGCCGTCCTCGGCCCGGAGGCCCCCCTCATCGCCCTCGGCGGCGGACTGGCGGCCGGCGCGATCCGGATGCTGAAACGCGACGCCCCTCCCACCGGCGTCGCCGTCGTCGCGGCAGCGGGCAGCTTCGCGGCGATCAGTGAGCTCCTCGGCTCCCCGCTGCTCGGAGCGTTCCTGCTCATGGAAGCCTCCGGCCTGGCCGGGCCGATGCTCGGCGTCGTGCTGGTACCCGGCCTGCTCGCCGCAGGCGTCGGCTCCCTGATCTTCACCGGCCTGGACACCTGGACCGGACTGGGCACCTACTCCCTGTCACTGCACCAGGTGCCGCCCGCCGACCGGCCGACACTCGCCGCGTTCGGCTGGGCGATCCTCGCCGGCCTCGCCGCCGCGCTCCTCGGCGAGGCGATCCGCCGCTCGGGCCAGCACATGCAGAAGCGCGTCGAGCGGCGAAGGATGCCCCTCACCGTAGCGATGGGCGTACTCATCGGACTCCTCGCCCTGCTCTACGCCACCATCACCGGCAAACCGATCTCCGGCGTGCTGTTTTCCGGCGAGACCACCATCGGCCCCCTGCTGGCCGACCACGCCAGCTACTCCCTCGGCACCCTGCTGCTCCTCGTCGTGTTCAAGTCCCTCGCCTACAGCGCCTCGCTCAGCGCCTTCCGGGGAGGTCCGGTCTTCCCTTCCCTGTTCGTCGGCGGTGCGGGCGGGCTGGCCATGTCCCACCTTCCCGGCCTCGACGCCACCACCGGCTTCGCGCTCGGCATGGGCGCGCTGAGCGTCGCCATGCTCAAACTGCCGATGACCGCGGTCCTGCTGGCCACCCTGCTCCTGGGTACCGTCGGGCTGACCGTCATGCCGTTGGTGATCGTGGCGGTGGTGGTCGCGTACGTCCTGACCCTCAGGCTCGCTAGGCCGGAATCTCCTCACCTCGGCGAGCAGAAGACCGACGGGCCAGCCGTACCGTGACCGGCAGGGCGGGTCGTCGACCCACCCGGCAGGCATGCCAGACGCGTGGAGCTGTAAGGGCAGCGAAGACCCAGCGGTCCCACCCGGCCCCCGGGCGCCGTCTGCAGAGCTTCGCAGGAGCCGGCCCGCCCGTCGAGGTCGCCGCCGGCACCTCACTTGCAGCCGATCCACTGCCTCGCCGCGGGCCACGCCTCCACCCCGTCGGAGGTCCGGACGTACGCCGTGTTCTTGTCCGGCGCCAGCCAGAGGTTCCAGTCGCGGTAGCGGTAGCCGGTGTCACGCGCGTCCGCGGGCATGCGGACGTCGCCGTCGTACGCGGCGGTGAGATCCTCGGACCTCAAGACCCCGCGCGGATCGCGCACGTACTGCCGGACGTCCTTGCCACTGCCCAGGTCGAGAAAGTGCGCGCTCTGCCAGTCGCAGTGCTCGGCGCCGACGAAGCTGGTCACCTCGGTGGTCGGTACCCGGTGGCCGTCCCGGTCCGTCCAGATCTCGTACCCCAACGACTCCGCGAAGGCCGCCGGAAACTCGGACGGATCGCAGGACGCGCTGGTCTCCGGGCCCCAACCCGGGCGCCCCGGCTGGTCCTTCGCGACGACGACGGCGACCTTGGTCCTGCCTTCGACGTCGTACGAGTACAGGACGCGCCCCCCTTGCTCGCGCTCCACCCGGTAGCCGGACTCCGGCATGAGGGGCTGGTAGATGTCGAAGTACGCGTTCAGCCCCTCCTCGGGGGTCGACCCGCCGTCACCCTTGCTCCACCCGTCGCCCGCGGCACCCGTGTAGATGGCGCCGTCGCACTCCAGTGCCCGTCCGGCCGCGCCCGAGCTCTCCTTCGCCCCCTCTTCGCCGCCGTCCACGCTCTCCTTGTAGGGCAGGTCCAGCCGCCCGGCGTACGGACTGGCGGGCGGCGTGCCCTTCACCACAAGACCGTCACGCCCCTCCCCCTCGCACCCCACCGCCGCCAGCCCCACCAGGACCAACGCCGCCACGATTCCCTTGCGCATCCCCACCCCTGTTCCTCCGACCCTCGTTGGCCCCCCTACGACGCACGAGTGCGGACGATCGTTCGGTGGTCAGCGCGCGGCCTGGAACGTCCGCCGGTACGCCTGCGGCGAGACACCGATCGTCGCGTGCAGATGCTGGCGCAGCGAGGCTCCCGTCGCGAAGCCGACCTCGCCCGCGATCCGGTCCACCGACAGATCGCTGGCCTCCAGCAGATGGCGGGCCCGGGCGACCCGCTGCTGGATGAGCCACCGGCCGGGGCTCAGGCCCACCTCGTCGCCGAAGCGGCGGGCGAAGGTGCGCAGGCTCATCCCGGCGTGGCCGGCGAGATCGGTCAGGGTCAGCGGGTCGCCGAGACGCGTCAGCGCCCAGTCGCGGGTGGCGGCGGTGCTCGCCGTCGAGGGCTCCGGCACGGGCTGCTCGATGTACTGGGCCTGGCCGCCCTCGCGCAGCGGCGGGACCACGCAGCGCCTGGCCACCCTGTTGGCCAGTTCGCTGCCGTGGTCCCGGCGGACGATGTGCAGGCAGATATCGATGCCGGACGCGGCGCCTGCCGAGGTGAGGATGTCGCCGTCGTCGACGAACAGGACGTCCGGGTCCAGGTCGACGCGCGGGAAGCTGCGCCGGAACTCGTCCGCCACATGCCAGTGCGTGGTCGCCCGGCGCCCGTCCAGCAGCCCTGCGGCGGCCAGCACGAAGGCGCCCGTGCAGATGGAGACGATGCGGGTGCCCGGACGGATGAACGCGAGGGCCGCGGCGACCTCATCGGTGATGCCGGTGGTGATCGCGGCCGGGGTGACGGCCGCGATCACCACGGTGTCCGCCGTGCCGAGGACCTCGGGACCGTGGTCGACCGTGACGGAGAAGTCGGCGTCGGTGCGGACCGGTCCTCCGTCGACGGTGCAGGTCAGCACCTCGTAGCGGCCTTCCGCCGCGCCGAAGATCCGGCTGGGCATGCCCAGCTCGAAGGGATAGACGCCGTCGAGCGCCAGGACCACGACCCGCTCCACATGCCGCATGGCACGATCTTATCGAAGGTTGGCAATTCTGCCATTTCCCGAGGAGGCGGGCCCCGGCAGGCTGGTTCACCATGAGCACTGTGAACACGATGCGAGCCATCGGCCAGAACGTCCTCGGCGGTCCCGAGGTCCTTGAGGAAGTAACCCTGGAACGGCCCGCGCCGCGTCCGAACGAGATCTTGGTCCGGGTACGGGCCGCAGGAGTCAACCCGACCGACTGGAAGCACCGCGCGACCGGAGGGTTCCTCGGCAAGCCGCCCTTCGTCCTCGGCTGGGACGTCTCCGGCGTGGTCGAGGCGACCGGGATCGGCGTCGCGCACGTCAAGCCCGGGGACGAGGTCTTCGGCATGCTGCCCTACCCCTACGGCCACGGCTCGCACGCCGAGTACGTGACCGGTCCGGCCCGCGCCTTCACCCTGAAGCCGTCGGCGATCGACCACACGCAGGCCGCCGCGCTCCCCCTGGTCTCCCTGACCGCGTGGCAGGCGCTGACCGAGCGGGCTGACGTGCGGGCGGGGCAGCGGGTGCTGATCCACGCGGCGGCCGGCGGGGTCGGCCACGTGGCCGTGCAGATCGCGAAGGCGCGCGGCGCGTATGTGATCGGTACCGCGAGCGCGGGCAAGCACGACTACCTGCGGTCCATCGGCGTGGACGAGCCGATCGACTACACCTCCGTCGACTTCGCCGAGACCGTGCGTGACGTCGACGTCGTGCTGGACACGATCGGCGGCGAGACGGGAATCCGCTCGCTGCGCGTGCTGCGCCCGGGCGGCGTGGTCGTCTCCATCCTGCCGGTCGGGTCCGACGAGTTCTACGAAGAGGCCGAGCGACTCGGGGTCCGGGCGGTGCGGATGCTCGTCGATGCCGACCAGACCGGCATGAGGGCGATCGCGGACCTCGTCGAGCAGGGCACGCTGCGCGCGACGATCGCCGAGACCTTCCCGCTGGCCGATGCCGCGAAGGCGCACGCGCTGGGCGACACGGGCCGGACCACGGGGAAGATCGTGCTGCTGGTCGACTGACGGCCGATCCCGCGCGCCAGTTGGCCGACTCGCCCCGCGCGCAGTCGGCCAACTCGCCACGCACAGCGAAGACATATGTCAACCGAACATGCTGGAATTCACTCCTACGAGGGTAACTTGCAGAGCGAGGAACGATTTTGCACCCACCGGTGCCCTGGGGCTGTGTCTAGGATTGCTTGACGTATTGTCACCCCGGCCCCCGGTGATCCTGCCCTCCTGCCTTCGGGAGCAGGTCAACAGCCGGTTGGAGGTGATGTGCGCGTGGCGATGTACCCCGCACCGCACACCAGGCATCTGCGTATCCACCACACCGACGGTCATGTGGTGCTGGAGTTGCACGGGGAGATCGACCTGCTGGTGGCGATGGAGATCACCTCGCTCCTGGACTCGGCGACCTCCGGACCGGCACCGCAGGTCGTGATCGACCTGCGGTACGTCGAGTTCTTCGACTGCTCGGGCCTGAGACTGCTGTACCGGGCCAGACGCCGCGTCCTCGCCCACGGCGGCCGGCTGCACCTGGTCTGCACCCATCCGCTGACGCTCCGCATGCTCCGGCTGACCGGGCTCTCGCAGATTCTCCCGCCCTCGGCCTCGCTGGAGGAGGCGCTGAGCCGCCCGGAGGCCACCTCGGACTCGGTCTGAACGACCTCCGAACACCGCCGCCTACTCCCGGATCTTCGTGACCCCCCGGCGCCGACCGTCCTGCCCCCTCCCGGATGGCGAACTTCAGCCCTTCCTCCATCGCGATCGGCTGGATCAACTCCACCTCCATGGTGGTGTTGTCGCCCGGCATGACCATCTCAGGGCGTGCCGATGCCATGGCCCAGTGCTGCCCTGCCCAGAGATCGTGAGGCCGCAGCTCATTTGGACACTCGAGCGTCGGTCACCACGCAGCAGCCTGGCCGGGTACATACGTGCTTACGCAGCCCCCACAGGGCCACGGGTACGCCGACGGCCACCAGAGACGCAGCGGTGTACAGGCCGGCCTGGTAGCCCACCAGAAAGACATGTTCGGAGCTCGCGCCCGTCGAAAAGGCTGAGCGCTGCGCAAGCGTCACAATCAGACCGACCACGGCGATACCGAGGACGCCGGATGCTTCTCGGGTGGCGCTGAACAGCCCCGCAGCGATGCCGGACAGCTGGCCTGGGGCGGATTCCAGAGCCCGTGTGGTCAGGGGAACCGCCAGCGCCGAGCCGACACCGATCGTCGCCAACCCCGGCAAGAGGTCGATGAAGTCACTCTGTTCGCTCCCCACGGCCACCAGCAGAAGGCCCAGAGCCACGAAAAGTATTCCCGTCGCAGCCACCCGCCCATCCCCCCAGCGGCGAGCCAATGCCGCGACAAAGGGAGCGGTGATCAGGAGCGCCAGAGCTACCGGCGTGAACATGAACCCGGTAGAAGTGGGGCTCAGGTGCAAGACATTCTGCAGGTACAGCGTGGTGAAAAAGTAGACCCCGCTGACTCCCAATCCCCAGAGGAGTTGGGTGATGAGGCCGCCCGTAAAGGCGCGCCGTCCGAAGAGGACAGCGATGGTGGCCCGTCGTTGAGGTGATGACTTCAGAGCGAGCGTGAGCAGGGAGAGGACTGAGAGAAGGGCGACGAACACGATGCGGGGAGCGTTGAACCCGTCGCGGGGTCCTTCGATGAGGCAGTACGCAAGTCCTGCGACAGGGAGGCAGACCAGGGCGACCGCGCGCAGTGAAGTGGCGGGAACCTCAGCGTCGTGCTGTGCTGCGCCCGATGTTGACGGGTGAGGCACGCACGCCACGCAGAACAGGAGGCATACGGCCCCGATGGGCGCGTTGACTGCGAAGAGCCAGTTCCATCCCAGGTGCTCTGTGATCAGGCCGGACAGGACGGGGCCTCCTGCCAGGGCGGAGGTCAGGGCGACGGTGAGAGCGGTGACGCCTGCGTTCCTGGAACGGGGCGGGAGGTCGTGCGTCAGAACGGCCAGGGAGGCGGGGAGGATCAAGGCAGCCCCCATGCCTTGCAGCCCTCGGCCCGCGATGAGCGCCGCCGCGTGATGCGATGCGCTGCACAGCATCGACGACAGCGTGAAGACGACGACGCCGAGCAGAAGGGTCAGGCGTCGGCCTTTGCTGTCCGCCAGATGCCCGCCGAACAGAAGAAAACTGGAATGCACCAGGGGGTAAATGGCGGCCACCCACTTCAGCCCGGACTCATCGAGGGCGAGTTGTGTCTGAATCTGTGGCAGAGCCACGTTGACGACAGTACCGTCCAGAGCCGTCATGAAAGAGGGCAGGATGACGGCTACCAGAATGCCGCGACTGCGCAGTCGGCTCATCAACCAGTCCCGTGAGTGAGCCCCGGTATCAATGGCGAGGACCGCCAAAGGGTCAGAGGACCCAACCGGGTTCACCCATACTCGGGGTGCGCAACGCGGCGCTCAAAGCCGACACGCCGCAGCCCTCCAGCGCCCCGAGGCCACCGTCCTTGAGCCGTTTCCATCAGTACCCACTGCCTCTGCTGACGGGGCACGGCCTGCATCGATTACGGCGTGTCACACAAGTCCCGGATCGGGTTCGTGTTCTTCTGATCTTCGTTGCGCGCCCATGTCCGGAGATCCCGGACCAAGGCGCCGAACCAGGGACATAGGCTCGCTGACACACGGCACTGTCACACATGCCGGTCTCCACCGGGCCGACGGGGAAGTCCTTCGATCCTGTCCGAACGCGACGAAGGCTTGGTGACGCATTGCCATCTGCCATGGGAGATACACTCAGCCGCCATCTGGCTCAGAACGCATTGCATACGCCCGACGAGACGGCATTCACCTTCGTGGATTTCAGTGCCGAAGGAAACGGCACAGCGTGTGAGCTGACCTGGAAACAGCTCCAGGACAAGGTCCGGGCCACCGCGACAGGCCTGCGCGCAGCGGGAGTGACCGGGGAACGAGTCGCCATCGTCGCGCCACAGAGCCTGGACTATGTCATCGGCTTCCTCGCAGCCGCCTGCGCCGGCGCCATCGCGGTCCCCCTCTTCCCGCCCTCCCTGCCTGGGCACGGCGAAAAGCTGGCCTCCTCGCTGGATGACGCCGCACCCCTGTTGGCCATCTCCACCCAAGAGCAGCGCGCATCGGTGGCGGACTTCTGCACCGAGCGCAGGATCGTGCCCGGCATGCGCGTCACGACCCTGGAGGACCTCCAGGCGGACGCCGGCGACGACGCGCAGGAACCGCTCGGGCACGTCACCCCGGGAGACTGCGCTTACCTGCAGTACACGTCAGGATCGACAAAGTTCCCCTCCGGGGTGGAGATCACCCACTCCAATGTCTGCACCAACGCCCGCCAGGCGCTGGAGGCATACGACATCCGCCGGGGCCACAACTGCGCCGTTGGATGGCTGCCGCTCTACCACGACATGGGCCTGGTGCTGATGATCGCACTGCCCGTTGTCGGCGGCGTTCCCTCGGTCCTCATGGATCCGCTGGCGTTCGTCCAGCAGCCCGCGCGATGGCTGCACCTGCTCACGCGGTACAGCGGCGCTGTCACCGCGGCGCCGAACTTCGCCTACGACTACTGCGTCCAGCGGGTGAAGGAAGAGGACCGCGCCACCCTGTCCCTGGGATCGGTAGCCGCGATGGTCAACGGCAGCGAACCGATTCGTGCCCAGACACTGACGCGGTTCCAGGAGGCCTTCGCACCCTGTGGCATGCGCAGAACGGCGATGCGCCCTTCCTACGGTCTGGCGGAAGCCACCGTGTTCGTCGCGGCCTCGCCCTTGGCGGAAGAGCCGACCGTCACCCCCTTCGACAGGGACATGCTGGCGCAGGGCAACGCTCGCGTGGCAGAGCCCACCGAAGGCGGGGCCGTCAGCGAACTGGTCGCCTGCGGCCGGCCGACCAACCAGGAAGTCGCCATCGTCGACGCCACGACGCACCGCAGGCAGGAGGACGGCACCGTCGCCGAAATCTGGATCAAGGGGCCCAACGTCGGGCGTGGTTACTGGCGCCGCCCTCAGGAGAGCCGGGCGACGTTCCACGCGGTCCTGGACGGAGACAGCCCCGAGGATCCCTCCAAGCGCTGGCTGCGCACCGGCGACTTGGGGATGTGGTACGACAAGCAGCTCTACGTCACCGGACGCACCAAGGACCTGGTGATCGTCGACGGCACCAACCATTACCCGCACGACATCGAAGAGACCGTGCAGAACGCGCACCCGGCCCTGCGGCGCAGCCACTCCGCGGCCTTCGCCGTGAGCACCGAGGAGGGCGAGAAGCTCGTCGTCGTTGCCGAGCACACCCGCGACCTCGCAGACCCCGAGACGGTCCGAGAGGAGGTGACCCGCGCCGTCCGCGCCGCGGTCGCCGGCAGTCATGCCATCGCGGTCTACGACTTCGTCCTCGCGGCACCCAACACGGTGCCCCACACGACCAGCGGCAAGGTCGCCCGCACGGCCTGCCGCGAGCGTTATCTCGCAGGCGAGTGGCCGCAGGCGAAGCACGCAGCGCAGAAGGGGGCTGACTGCACATGACGGCAGCAGGCGAGCAGGCCGGCAGACGGACAGGCACCGGATCGCCGGACGCCGGCGATCCGGTGCGCACAGAAGCGCCGGACGCCGCGGAGCTGCGCTCCGTGCTGCGAGAACTCGTCGCGAGCCTGTGCGGCGTACCGGCGGACGAGCTGGACGACGTACGCCCCCTGCCCGAATACGGCCTCACGTCACGGGATGCGGTCGATCTCAGCGGGCGCCTCGAGCACCTCCTCGGCATGTCACTTCCCGCCACCCTGCTGTGGGAGAACCCGACCATCGGGCAGCTCCTTCACCGCCTCGCGCCGCCCGGACAGCCGGCCCACGCTGCGGAGCGCTCAGCCGACGGGGGCACCCCGGTCAATGGGGCCGTGCCCATTGCGGTGGTGGGCATCGGATGCCGTCTACCCGGCGGCATCAACGGGCCCGAAGCCTTCTGGCAGCACCTCCTCGCCGGTACCGACGCGGTCGGCCACGTCCCGCACAAACGCTGGCGGGACTTCGACGACGGAAGCTCCCACACCGCCGCCGTACTGGACCACACCACTCGGTGGGGCGGGTACCTGGATGGCATCGAGGGCTTCGACGCCGATTTCTTCGGCATCGCCCCCCGCGAAGCCGAGGTCATGGATCCGCAGCAGCGGCTCCTTCTCGAAGTGGGCTGTGAAGCCCTCGACCACGCGGGGATCGCCGCCCCGGCGCTGCAAGGAACAGCCACCGGCGTCTTCGTCGGCATCAGCGCACTCGAATACGGGCATCTGACCACCGCGGAACTGTCACGTGTCACCGCCTGGACCAGTACCGGAGCGGCAGGCAGCATCGCCGCGAACCGGCTGTCCTACCTACTGGACCTGCACGGCCCGAGCATGACCATCGATTCCGCATGCTCGTCGTCCCTCGTCGCCGTCCACCAGGCGTGCCGCAGCCTGCGCAGCGGCGAAAGCGACACCGCGCTGGCAGCGGGGGTCAACGTACTGCTGTCTCCTGCTGTCACCGTGAACTTCGACCAGGCCGACGCTCTGGCGGACAACGGCAGATGCAAACCCTTCGACGCGAGCGCCGACGGCATCACACGAGGCGAGGGCTGCGGTGTCGTTGTCCTCAAACGGCTCCCCGATGCCCAACGCGACGGTGACAGGATCCTCGCGGTCATCCGCGGCACCGCCGTCAATTCCGACGGCCGCTCGGCCGGTCTTATGGCACCCAACCCCATCGCCCAGCAGGCCCTGTTGGGCAGTGCCCTGCGCGATGCCGGTGCAGAAGCCGCCGATATCGACTACGTCGAGGCACACGGCACAGGCACCCTGCTGGGTGACCCCATCGAGGCGGGCGCCCTCGGCGCCGTCCTCGGGCGCGGGCGGCCGGCCGACCGCCCGCTGCTCATCGGATCGGTCAAGAGCAACCTGGGGCACCTCGAAGGGGCGGCAGGCGTCACTGGCCTGATCAAGACTGTGCTGTCGCTCCACCATGGACAGCTTCCTGCGACCCTGCACTTCCACAGCCCCAACCCGCACATCGATTTCACAGCCCTCGGGCTGCGGGTCGTCACCGAGCCGACCCCGTGGCCGGGCGGCAGCGACCGGCCGGGCCGCGCCGGCGTGTCAGCCTTCGGATTCGGAGGCACCAATGCGCACGTCGTCCTGGAGCAGGCGCCGCACACCGCGCAGACACCCCACCGGCCGGGCGCGGGTGCGACCGCCGACGAAGCGGGCTGCAGTCTCCCGCACGTCCTCCTCGTCACCGCACGCTCGAAGGACCGGCTGGGCGACGTCGCCACCAGCCTCACGCACCGGCTGGCTTCCAAAGACAACATGCCGCCGCTCACCGACCTCGCCCACACCCTCGCCCACCACCGCCGGGGCCCGGTCACCGCAGCCGTCGTGGCCAGAACGCGCAGTGACCTGGCCGACGCACTGGCCGCGCTCGTACGGGACGAATCCATGCCCGGTGTCATTGCGCCCAGCGTCCAGGGGGACCGGCCCAGCCCCCGGCAGCCGGTCTTCGTCTTCTCCGGCTACGGCTCCCAGTGGCCCGGCATGGGACGCCACCTGCTGAGAGACAGCCCGGTCTTCACCCGGTCCGTGGCCCGGCTGGACCCCGTGTTCGCCTCCGAACTGGGCACTTCCCTGACCGACCTCATCCGTGCCGACCAAGGGACGAGCGTGGACCGTGTCCAGCCGCTCCTGTTCGGTCTGCAATGTGCGCTCGCCGACACCCTGCGCGCCCACGGCGTGGAACCAGCCGCGGTGATCGGCCACTCGATGGGAGAGGTCAGCGCAGCGGTGGTCGCCGGTGCACTGGACATGCGCGACGGCCTGAAGGTGATCCTGCACCGCTCGGTGAAGCTGGCAGGGATCGACGCCGAACACGCCGGTGCCATGGCAGCGGTGGAACTTCCGGACGAGGAACGCGCCGACGTCCTGGGCCGCTACCCGGGCGTCGGCATCGCGGTGCATTCCTCACCGCATCGGTGCACCGTTGCCGGACCGGCCGGACCTGTCGGCGAGCTGGTCGAGGACCTCACGGCGGAAGGCCGCTTGGCCCGTCTCCTGTCCGTGGGCGGAGCCGGCCACTCATCCGCGGTCGACCCCATCCTGCCGACGCTGCGCGAAGCCCTCGCGTCCGTTCAAGCCCGCACGCCCACGATCCCCTGGTACGGCACTGTCCTCAGCGACCCGCGCGCGACCGTCCGCTCGGACGCGGACTACTGGTGCGCCAACGCCCGTCGGCCTGTGCGATTCCAGCAGGCGGTGGCCGCCGCCGCGGCAGACGGCCACGACCTGTTCCTCGAAATCGCACCGCACCCCGTCGCCGCTGTCCCCCTCAGTGAAACGCTCACCGCCGTATCCGGCGACACAGCCCTCGTGGTGCCGACCCTGCACAAGAACGCCGACGACACCGTCGACTTCTTCGCCGCGCTGGCCCAGCTCCATCTCGCCGGCGTCGCAGGACCCGGTGACACGCTGTGGCCGAGCGGCCGGCGCGTTCCGCTACCCACCCCGCCGTGGCGCCACGTACGCCACTGGTTCCCCGCCCACAGGGCAACGCGAGGGGCAGCACCCGCTCGTGGCAGCCATGGGCTGCTGGGCCTGCGCGTGGAGGACCCCCAGACTGACCGGGTCCTGTGGCAGGGGGATGCGGGCACCGCCAGTTGCAGACAGCAGCCTCGCACGCTGCACGGGCGGCCTGTACTCAGCCTGCCGATGTGTGCGGAGCTGGTGCTCGCTGCGGCAGAGGACATCCGCCGGACGGACTTGGCGAGCGTCCGCATCGAGGACCTGGTCGTGCACGAGTGGCTGCCGCTGTCCACCAGCACACCCATTACCACCGTGTGGCAGCCGTCAGGCCTTCACCAGGCAGCCGTCACCATCCATTCACGGTCCGCCGCGGATACCTGGCTGTGCCACGCATCAGCCCGGGTCCTGACCGCACCGGGCCCCCTCGATCCGGACCGGCCCTGCGACGACGCCTCACTGATCGAGGCCACCCCATGGAAGGCAGCCGGCTCCCGGCCGACACCCGGCCGGCACCATCTCGCGGAACTGCTCGACGCCCTTTTGTGCGCGCCGGTCACTCCCGGAGCGGGCCAGGACAAGACGGCACCGCAAGCGCACTCGGCCGAAAGCGCCCCGGCCTCACTGCAACTCCTTCATCTGCAGCGCACCGCGGTGGACGACGAGTACCGGATCCGGTGCTTCGCGTCGGCGCGCGACGACGCCCCCGCGAACAGCCCGCACGGTCGATGGGACATCCAGGCACAGAGCGTCCCCGGTGATGCGGACATCGTGGCTCACGGTGTGGAAGTGCGGCTCATCGAGCCGGGCGACATCGCGGCGCCCCTGGACGACATCACGTATGACATCCAGTGGCAGAAGAACGGCGTCGGCGTCCCGCGCCCACCGGCCTCCGTCCTGGTGCTGGCCGGTCCCAACGCCAACGAAGACGACCAGCTCGCCGCCCCCCTCGCAGCGGCCCTCGAAGACAGAAGCGTGGCTGTCACCGTCGGGGAGTACCAGGACGGCTCCGTCAACAGCCTCCTGGACACCTGGCGGGTACAGACCGGTGAAAGCCGGGCCGCAGTCGTCATGCTCTTCGGCCCCGGACCGGCACCACTTGGGACCTCTCCCGAATTCCATGCGGCCTCACATATGGCACGGCTTCTCGCCGCCGGCCCCCCCGGCGCGCCGGCCCCCCGCCTGTGGCTTGTGACAAGCAATGCTCTGGCCACGGCCCCGAGCGAAGTACCGGACCCCGACCAGGCCTGTCTGCGCGGTCTCGTCCGCGTCATGACTCTTGAACGCCCAGATCTTCGGTCCTCGCTCGTGGACATCTCCCCCCAGCCGGGACTGGTGGATGACCTCGTCCAGGAAATCCTCGCCGACGGCGACGCCGACGAGGTCGCCTGGCGTGCCGGAACCCGCCTCGTGGCCCAGCTGGCACGGGCGGACATGAGCGAGCCGTACGACGAAGTGCCCTTCGCCCGTCCCAACGGCGCCTACATCCTCACCGGCGGACTCACCGGTCTCGGCCTGGCCACCGCCCGGCGGCTCGCCGAACGCGGAGCGGGCCGCATCGTGCTCAACGGCCGCAGGGCTCCGGGCCCGGAAGCCGAAACGGCACTGGCGGAACTACGCACGCACGGAACCTCCGTCACCGTGGTCCAGGGCGACATCGCCGAACCAGACGTGGCACAACGCCTCGTCGAAGCCGCCGTGGCCGAAGGCCATGCACTGCGCGGCGTCGCCCATGCCGCCGGTGTACTCCACGACCACATCATCACCGACATGCAGCCGTCCGACATCGCCACGGTCTTCAGGCCCAAGGTCATGGGGGCGCTGCGCCTGGAAGACGCCACCGCCGAGCACGACCTCGACTGGTGGCTCGCCTACAGCTCCGCTGCC
The DNA here is from genome assembly GCF_040611295.1 of Streptomyces sp. NPDC002935. Lineage (NCBI taxonomy): Bacteria > Bacillati > Actinomycetota > Actinomycetes > Kitasatosporales > Streptomycetaceae > Streptomyces > Streptomyces sp. NPDC002935. Next base: position 193,935 of record NZ_JBEXNW010000003.1, on the reverse strand, counting down.
GCCCTGTTGGGCTCTCCCGGGCAGGCAGCCTATGCCGCCGCCAACGCATGGCTGGACGCCCTGGCACACCAGCGACGCGCCGCCGGTCGTCCCGCAACCGCCATCGCATGGGGTCCGTGGGCACAGGTCGGTGCCGCACCGGACAACCCGGCCCTGGCACTGGAACCCATCCGCCTGTCCGAAGGCCTGGACGCCCTGCAAGCGCTCATCACCCGCGGGCGGCCATACACAGGAGTGGTGCACCTGGACACCCAACGGGCCCTGACTGCCTATCCGGGTCTGGAGACCATTCCGTTCTTCGCCGGGGTCCTGTCGGACGAAGACGGCCTCGCCGGGGACTGGGCCGGTCCCGAAGGCATCGCAGGACTGGGCGACGCCGCCGCCGGCAAGGTCTGCGAGCGACTGGCCAAGCGCACAGCAGCGGTCATGGGTTTCGCGGTGCATGATCTTGACGAGAGCGCCGCGCTCACCGGCTTGGGACTCGACTCCCTCATGACCGTGCGGATCCAGAACGCGGTCAGGCAGGACTTCGCGCTGGACCTGTCCCCCAAGCTCCTGCTGCGGGGAGCCAGTCTCCGCGACCTCAGTGACATGGTGCTGGGCGAACTGGGACTTGAGCACCCCGGCCGGACGCAGCACACCGTGTCCGGGCCGACTGCGCAGGACTCGCCGCATTCGGCCGGCGGGGACACGCACCCTCCCCTGCCCACGTACATCGGTCCCCGGGACGCCGCCGAACGCCTCGTGGCGAGCGTCTGGGCCGAGACAATCGGTACCCGCCCCGAGGGCGTCCATGACGACTTCATCGCCGCATGCGGCGATGAGCACACGGCCCGGGCCCTCGCCGACGCGATCCTTCAGCGCCTCGGCGACACGGATGTCACCCTGTCCGAGGAGCAGGTCGTCAAGGGCCGCACCGTCGCGGCCATTGCGGAACTGATCCGACCCGCGGTCAACGCCACCGGCGAGTCCGTCGTGCGCACGCTGCGCGAAGCCCAGCCCGGTACCTCCCGCTCACCGTTGTTCACCTTCCACCCCGCGGGTGGCCCGACGTCCGTGTACCGCCCTCTCGTCCAGTTGCTTCCCGCCGGCCCGCCCGTCTACGGGCTCGAACGGCTGGACGCGGTCGCCACACTGGAGGAAAAGGCAGCTCACTACCTGCACATCATCACAGAGCTTCAGCCCGAGGGGCCCTACCACCTACTGGGCTGGTCCTTCGGCGGCTGCTTGGCCTATGAGGCTGCTTGCCAACTGCGCGACCAGGGCCGGGCCGTGGGCTTCCTGGGGCTGATCGACACCATCCTGCCCGCCGCTCTGCCGGGGCTGGACTCGCAGGGCATGCTGCTGGAGCGGTTCGGCCGGTTCGCCCAATACATCGAGCAGACTTACGGACACCGCCTGGACCTCCCCTACGAAGAGCTGGCCGCCACTCCCGACGAGCAGCAGATCGACCTCGTGATGAGGCTGGTGGCCGAAGCCGGCCTCAGCATGAGCCCCGGCATCCTGGAACATCAGCGGACCTCCTACATCGACGCCCGCGTCGGAGAGCGCTACCAGCCGCGGCCGTACGACGGGCACGTCGTGCTGTATCGGGCTCAAGAGGCCCAGCCGCTGACGACCGCCCTCGACCCGCGCTACCTGCGATCGGAGGAAGACCTGGGCTGGGCTCCGCTGTGCCCCTCGCTCGAGGTCGTCCCCGTCCAGGGTGATCACCTGTCATTGATCGACCCGCCCTACGTGGAGGCCATTGCCGAGCACCTCACCGGAGCTCTCTTGCACCGCGGCAGCTGACCTGCACAGCCGCAGGACTGGCTGGAGCGCAACGCAAGGCTTCAGGCCCTTGATGGTGCGCTGTCCGCTCACCTCGACCGCTCTGCACAGGCGGGCCATCAGGTGAGCGGACACTCGGGGTCTTCGACGGGGCTCAGCTCCGGAAGAGCCGCAAGCGGCTTTCCCCGACCTTCGCCCGAGCCTGTGGGTCCGTCACGCCCAGACCCGGGCTCGGGGCCAGGCAGAGTACGCCGACCTTGCCGATGTGCTGATTGGTCTGCACGCTCCTGGTAGCCGCCCCCACATCACTCAGGGCATAGGTCTTCGACAGCGCCGGCACGAGATGCCCCAGGCTGAACAGCCGGTTCACCTCGGACTGTTCGTACAGGTTGGCGCCGTGACTGCCGATGATTCGCTTCAGACGCATCCACAGGTAACGGTTGTCGTAGGTGTGCGCATATCCGGTGCTGGAGCCGCACGTGATCACGGTTCCGCCGCGGCGCGCGAGGAAGACCGAGGCCCCGAACGTCCTGCGACCCACGTGCTCGAACACGATATGCGGATCCTCACCCACCGCTTCGCGGATGGCCGCGCCGACCTTCTTCCATCCCTGCGGCCGCTCCAGTGCGGTGGGATCCCCGTCCTCGATGTCCGAGCGGTTGATGACCGCCTCGCATCCCAACGACCGCAGCAGGGCGGCCTTCTCCACGGAGTTCACCACGCCGACCGGAATGCCGCCCCCGTTACGCACCAACTGGATGGCGTACGAGCCCAGGCCACCGGTCGCTCCCCACACGAGAACCACGTCACCCTGCTTCATCTGCGCGCCACGGTCGCTCACCAGCATGCGGTAGGCAGTGCTGGCACACAGAGGATTGACGGCCGCCTCCTCCCAGCTCAGCAGTGCAGGCTTGGGCATCAGCTGGCTTGCCCGCACGACGGCGTAGTGGGCCAGAGCGCCGAAGTTCGTCTCAAAGCCCCATGCCTTCTGCCCATCTCCGAGCATCCCGTCGCGGTGCGTGTCGGGGTCCTGCTCGTCGACATAGGCGGGTGCGACGACCACATGGTCCCCGACCTTCCACTTACGGACAGAGGAACCGGTTCGTACGATCACACCGGAAGCGTCCGATCCCAGCACGTGATAGGGAAGATCGTGGCGTGCCTCCCACCCGCCGGCCTTGCCCATCTGTTTCAGGAAGTGGAACGTCGGCAGAGGCTCGAACATGGCGGACCACACCGTGTTGTAGTTGATCGCACTCGCCATCACCGCGACCAGCGCCTCGTCCGGAGCCAGTTCAGGCATCGGAATCTCGTCGACGAACAGCGACTTTCGTACGTCCTTGTCCTCGACCCCCTCGAACATGCCGACGTCAGAGGCTCGGATCGTCGCTGCCGTGAAGTAGTCGGGCACAGGCAGGGTCTCCAGGGTCCGCCCGTCGACCCCTGCCACTACGGCTTCCGACATGGTGCTGTTCATCAAGAACCTGGCCTCCTGCTCGTGTCCCGATCGCGGTTGGCTGTCCTGCTGTCTGAGGTGCCGGGACCCCCTTTACAAGCAAGCTCTGTCGGGTGCCGGGACGCAACCGCAGGGGCACTGCTTGAACCCTTGATCACTGAGAGTGTGCAGATCAAGGCACGCAAGAGCCAGGCAGCCGGGACCCAGTCGTAGACCATAGGGAGTAGTTGCCGTGCGCTGGTGAAGCAGTGAGCAGTGCGGTGCCGCTCCGCAGTAGCAACCGGTCCTTCCTGCCGTACGTGTTACGGGAACGGCCCATGCACAGCGCCACAAACAAGGGCGCACTCAGGCATCTCGGAAGCCCGGCGGGCGTCCCTGACTGCGGGGACACGACCCCGCGCACCCGCCATACGGGTGATGTTCTGTCATCCCTCTTGCCACCAGGTCACCCATCTGGGTGAAAACACCGGTAGGCAGCCCGTCCCATCCGGGTAGCGCGCATCAGTGATGCCGCTGTCCGAAGGCTGTTCTGGCGGGAGCCGGCCGGTGGGGTGTCCGTCCTCAGGTGAGTGGCACGCGCGTTCGGCGTGGGCCAACAGGGCACGGTGAGATCTCCGATCGTCATCGGAGAGCTCTGGTGTGGGGTACGAACTGCAGACAGTGACAGCCCGGGTTGGCATACTTCGAGCTGCCTCAGGAACTGACTGCCGCCCGGCTTGACCCCCTTGGGCAAGGCCTGGCCTCGATGCCGATGACCGATGAGCTCTTCGACTCCGTCACGGACGGCAGCACTTCAGGCTCGCTGTTGACCACCTCCTCGCGAACTGGTCGACGGAAGGGCCGGTTGCCTGTGTCGAGGCCGACTACTTCGGTGGTGCCGGCTGGCAATGGGCCCGCAGTCTGGGCGGAGGGGCGCTCGAGTGGGGTCTGCTCCAGATGGCCGTCTCACCTGGCGCTTGCGTGGATGCCTTTGCCCAAGGCCCCGTCGAAGCCGCTGGAACGCCGCTTGAACAAGCACGCCAGCCTCCTGCCGAATTGGCCGCGCTCGATATGTTCCTGGACGACGAGAGGAGGCCTCCCCTCGGGGGCTCCCGCCGCCCGGGAAGTGACGGAGCAGGACGAAGGTCTTTGTCTTGGACCGGTGGATCCACGCCGCCGAGCCGGCCGGCCCCGACGTGAAGTCGCGTACGAGACACCGGCGGAGCATGAAAGTACTCGGGCCTGTTCGTCCACCCGCCGCTCGGGGTTCCGGCGCGGCCTTCGCACTCTGTGCTCGCCGGACACTCTCGACGTCAGCTCCGCGCCGGGCGCCGTGGCCATCTGCGTGAGATCCGCCCAGGACTCGCAGAAGGCCGTCCAAGAACCGCGGCGGTCGAATTCGGGGTGCTCACTCGCTCACCCATCCGGACCTCTACGAAGATCCTGCCGTGCTCGTTGGCACTTTTGTGAACGTACCAGGAGAGTCTCCTTCAACGACTGCTGCTGCAGAGGGCCGCGAAATCAACGATCTCTGTCAGGCCGCCGGCCCTTCAACAGGTTCGGCCTGTGCCGATCCCTGGGCAGAGGTGCAGGACTTCCGCTCGTTGCTGAGGATGTGCCTCTGCGCCCTGGACAACGCTCGGCTCGCACGGTCCGCGCCACCGCAGCTGAATCTGCGACCGGTGATCCCTGCCCCGGGCCGGGGCAGCGAGGGTCTGAGGCAACCCGGAGACGGAAACCCCGACCATGTCCACCGAGACAGCAGCCCTGCCAACCGTGGCCGGAACACGCATGGTGAACAGCAGCCGGCATGATCGTTGCATCGCTGTTCCCACCGCGCCCCACAGCCGAGAGGCAGCCATACCGGTACCAGTCAGGGAACAGCCGAGAGCTTTCGGCCATTTCACAAGGGCTCATCCAGGCATGCGCCCTCCGGTGCGCCCCGCTGATCGGATGACTGAACATCACATCCCCTTGGGGCATATTCCACGGCCTGCGTCACTGTAAGTCTCCAACCGGTGGGCAGCCCATCCCTCTCCGGGGGAGCGCGGCCTCCAGTATGGCCGCTGCCTGCCTTGCGCCCGGGGCAGACCAGCGTCCAGCTTGATGTCGCGACGGGCGCCCCCTGAGAGGGGGTGGATCCCCCAGCCGGTGCTATCTTCCAGGTCACTGGCTGGGCGGTTGGGGCAGGAGCACGTTCATCCTGAGGAGCCGTCCGACCGATGAATGCCAGCTCCGCACCGCCGAGTCGGCCCGATTCCGCGGACTGAAGAGTGGCCAGTCGTGAGCTCGTCGGCAGCGACGAAGGTGGTGTCGTGTGCGTGCGATGTGCGGTCGGCACTCGCGCCAGTCACGGCGCCGGATGACCTGCCCGCGTGGCCTGTTTCCCTTCGCGCACGTCACTGGGGGATCCGACGGACACGTCATCGTGCGTGGACGAGCGTGTCCAGGACGGAGCAGGCACGAGCGGTGCCGTCCTCGGACTTGAGTGCACGGCCGAGTCGGCGGGCGGCCTCGGTGTAGGCGGTGTCCGTGGTGAGGGCATACAGGCGTTGGGCGAGAACGGGGACGGTGAGGCGACGGGCCGGCAAGGGCTTGGGGCCCGCGCCAAGGCTGTGCACGCGGGCGGCCCAGTATGCCTGGTCGCCGAAGAACGGGCAGACGAGCGAGGGTACTCCAGCGCGCAGTGCCGAAGCCGTGGTGCCCGCGCCGCCGTGGTGGACGACCCCGGCCGTCCTGGGGAACATCCAGTCGTGGGGAAGGTCGCCGACCACGAGCATGTCCTCTTCGCTGGTGGCGGGATCGCCGGCCAGCACGCCGCGGAGTCCTGCGCGTCGCAGTGCCGTTCGCACGAGGCGTCCGGTGGCCTCGGGGTCACTGGTTTTCATGCTGCCGAATCCGACGTACACCGGTGGGGGGCCTTGGTCCAGGAAGGCGAGCAGTCGCCGTGGCGGATTCCATTGCGGCTGCTCATGGTGCCAGAAACCGGTCACGTGGACGTTCGGCCCCCAGTCGGACGGTCGCGGCACGATCGTGTCACTGAACGCGCAAAGGACGGGGGCACGGCGAGCCCGGCGGAAGGGGTCCAGCAGGGACAGGGCGGGGAGGCCGAGGCTCTGTCTGCGCCAGGTGTTGATGAACTGGCGGCACACGAGCCAGGATCCCAGGTCCACCGCGTCGAAGCTGAGGCGGTTGCCGAGGGAGCCGAGGAAGCGGGCAGCCGGTGCGAGTGGGTGCGGGAACATGCCGGTGGGCTGGCTCGGCTGGAAGTGGATGATCGCGTGCGGCACGCGCAAGTACTGGCTCAGGTGGACGCCGAGGAAGCTGAAGGTGGGGGCCAGGACCAGATCGGCTCCCACGGCGCCTTCCTGCGTGCGGGCGAGGATCGAGGCGATCCGGGGCTGCAGGACTCTGTTGATGCTGCGGATGAATGCCACCGGGTTGCTTCGGCCGGCAAGCAGTTTCTGGCCCTCTGCCGACTCGATGATCTCGGTGGGATCGGCTGGGAGGTGATGGAAGTCCAGTCCGGCGGCTTCGATCAGGTCCTGGTAGCGGGTGCTGGCGAGCACCCGCACGTTGTCGCCGCGCTGGGTGAGAGCCCGGCCCAGGGCCAGGCAGGGCTGGACGTCTCCGCGGGATCCTGCCGCAAAGATCACTACGTTTCGGCCCATGTCCCTTGCTTCTCTCGGTCCGCAGCAGATGCATGCCGGCAGTGGTGGGATGAACGGGAGGCGGGCGATGCGGCCCCCCGAACGGGCTACTTGAGTGATTTCATGACGGTCGGCCAGATGGCGTGCAGTTCACGCTGCCAGTACGGCCATGAGTGGGTGCCCGGTCCATAGAGGTGTGTCGTAGTCCTGACACCTGCCGAGCGAAGTGAGGCGGCGAATTTCTTGACCGAGTTCGGGAGCGCTGCTTCGGCCAGCGCACCCACCACAATGACATCGAGCGGATGGCCCTGGTCCAGTGGTCCGGGAGTGCCGTTGCCGCAGGAAATGTGGACGGTTGTCCCGCGGAACGCTCGTGGCATTGCGGAGGGGTTGTGGGCCTGCCAGATGTCGGCGTTCTCGTTGGGGTCGCCCCAGACTTGTTTGAGGTCGATGCCGTCCCTCTGGGAGCCGAGGGCGAGCACCAGACGCACCGCGGGGTCGTTGAGGTCGACGTAGGAGCTCATGGCCGCGACGTACCGGAACATGCCCCGGTGGTGTGCTGTGTAGTTGAGTGCGCCGAGTCCCCCCATGGACAGGCCCACGATCGCCCGGGACGACGGGCTGGCGCGGAACTCCTTTTCCATGAGCTGGACCAGTTCGGTGGTGTGGAAGGTCTCCCAGCGGGACGCTCCGACATGCCAGTCGCTGTAATAGCCGAACTTCCCTCCGTCGGGCATGACAATCAGCACGTCGGAGTTCTCGGCGAGTGCTTCGACATCCGTCTCTCGCGTCCAGGACGTGTAGTCGTCGTTCCCGCCGTGCAGCATGTAGAGCACGGGAAAGGTGGACTTCTTCTTCGTGGCCCAGCTTCTGGGAAGAATGACGCGGACAGGGATCGAGCTGTTCATGGCCGGTGAACTGACCGTCAGGTCTTCGGTGCGTGCATCGATCTTCCTGACGGCGGTGATCCGGGCAACGGGCTGGGGCAGCAGAGACTTGCTGTCCGTGCCGCGGGCAGCCGCGGTTGTTCCGGCACTGAGCACGGCGGCGAGCGACAGGCAGGCCAGGAGAGCGCAACTGACACGTCGTGCACGGCCGGTCAAGGAGTTGACGGCAGATGGCATGGGCTGAGGAACTCCATCGGGCAGAGGGGCAGGGGCGCCGGCGGCGCGCCGGCTCACAGAGAGATCCGACAGCGACGTGCCACGAGTCGCGGGGACGGCAGCCGGCCGCCGGATACTGGTCGGCGGACCGACGGTGAGGGTGTGCGGGCCTGGTGGCACTCCTGGTTTGCGGTGCAGTTCAACGTCACACCACGCCGGGTGGCACAGCCGATGCCCGGCAGCTGCCAAGTCCGGCGGGAAACCCTTGTCCTCCGGCCGTACGGGATCGCGGCAGCGGAGCTGCCCGGTCCCGTGCATCCCCCGAACCACGATCGATACGCATGGTACAGACCGTGCCGAAACGGACGATCAAATGCCAGGAGGCGCACCGGCCGGAGCATGAAGCGGTCTGGGGCGGCGTTCCGCCGGGGCCACCGCCGGTCCCCCGAGTGGCGCGGGGGCGCGGGTGCCCGTACCGGTGGAGAGTGTCGCACTCACCTAGTCGGCGCACGCGGCTGGGACGGTGAACTGGCGCTGCTCCAGCTCGCGCAGGAGCGAGGGCACGCCGACGCAACGTGCGCGTGGTGACTGTCGCCAGGGCTCCGCCCGGGCTTCCCGCGGGTGTGACCGCCATGATCGGGTCTGCCGAACGAGCGGTATATCTGGGGTGGTTGTTGGTTGCTGACGGGCGGCTGAGAGCCGGCCGTCGAAGGCGTTCAGGGCGGTCTTCCAGCGCATGGTCCAGCGGGCCTGGCCCTTGCCGGTGGGGTCGAGCGGCATGATGGCCAGACCTGCTGTTTCGCCATGGATGAAGGCCGTGTCCCGGCCCGCACCTCGGGGACTACCCATTCGGCGGCAACACGACTGTGCGCCCCGCACCTTCGGTCCGCTGCGGCCCTTGCGCGTCCTTGTCCCCCACCCCCAGCCACGTAAGGTTTCTCGCGGACGTTCGGCTCAGAGGCTCGCTCCGTCGCCCAGCAATCGAGCGAGCGTGCTCACCGTACCGTCGATCTCGCGGGCGCACCCGTACAGCACGGAGCGGGGCCTCCCCCACGGGTCCGAGATGTCGTCGTCGGCCGGCGGGACCGGGGCGGTGGCACCCCGACGGCCGGCCGTGGCTGCAACCACGACATCGAAACCGTCCACGACCGGCGGGACTTGCCCATCCGGTGTGTCGCCATGCGTGGTCGCCGTACCTTCCCCGCCCCGCACCGTGTCGACTCCCCCCGCAGCGAGACGTACGAACTCCTTCAGGGTGAAGCAGCGCCGCAGCGCCGTCGGCGCGAGCCGTACGGCGGCCTCCCGGTGTTCGTGCGCGAGCCCGAGGACCAGCGCTGCTCCCGCGACGAGCTGCGCGGTGAGCGGGCGGGCCGCGAAGCCGGAGCCGTCACCGCCCAGTTCCTCCAGCACCGCCCTGGTGGAGGCCTCCATGCCGGACCAGGGCCGCGCCTGCGTTCCGGCGCTCTCCGGCCGTACGGCCGAACCGGGCGGAAGCCTCGCGGCCAGCAGCCGCTCGGCGAGCACCGAGCGGTGCACGTTGCCCGTGCAGACGAACAGGACCCGGGTCATTTCTCCCCCGCGAGACGTGTCGCCGCGGCGGCCTCCTGCCGGGGGTCCGACTCGCGAGGAGCGGGCAGCTCGCCGTACGACCCGTAGGTGCCGTAGCGATTGCCCCGGGGCACCGGAGCCATGCTGAAGACGGTGCCGAGGACGCGGACACTCACGCGGTCCAGCGATTCCGCGGCGGTGCGGACCTGTTCCCGGCTGGTCTTCGCGGCGCGGACGACGAGCAGCGCGCCCTGGGTGAAGGAGGCGAGTCCGAGGGTGTCGGCGACCGGCAGCAGCGGCGCGGTGTCGACGATCACGACCTCGTAGGTGTCCGCCAGTTCGCGCAGTACCTCTTCCATGCGCGCCGAGGCGAGCAGCTCCGTGGGGTTCGGCGGCACGGCGCCGCTGGCGAGAACCGAGAGCCGGCCGCCGGCCTGCTGCATCACGTCCTCGATGCGGGCCTGTCCGATGAGCACGGTGGTCAGACCGGCGTCCTGGACGAGGCCGAAAGTCGAGGCCACGCAGGGTCGGCGCAGGTCGCCGTCCACGAGGCAGGTGGAAAGACCTGCCTCGGCGAGCGAGAGGGCGAGGTTCACCGCGGTATTGGTCTTGCCCTCACCAGGCACCGAACTTGTCACCGCGATGATCCGGGGCGGCTCGTCGACCTGCGAGAACTGCAGGTTGGTGCGCAGCTTGCGGAAGGCCTCGGCACGGGGGGAGTGCGCGTCGGCGCTGACGAGCGGTTGCCTGGGGACGTTCCTGTCGTAAGGGATGCTGCCGAGACCCGGCAGCGTGGTGAACTCGCCCAGCGCCTCGCTGGTCTTGAGCGTGGTGTCGAGGGTCTCGCGCAGGGCGACGAGTCCGGCACCGAGCAACAGGCCGCCGAGCACTCCTGCGACCAGGTTCACCAGCGGGCGGGGTGAGACCGGACCGGCGGGGGCGACTGCTTCCTGGGTGACGCCCAGAGAGACGGGCGAGGCACCGGCGCCCGTAGGTCGGCTCTTTCGTGTCTGCGCCGAGCCGGGCGCGCGCTTGGGCGCCTCCAGTCGCTCGACGACCGCGCTGAACCGCTGCGCCACGGCGTTGGCGATGCGGGCCGCACGCTTGGCGTCGGCATCCCGGACGGTGATGTCGATGAGCACGGTGTTGAGTGGGGCGGCGGCGGTGATCCGCGACGCCAGTTCCTCCGGAGTGGTGCGCAGTCGCAGCTCCTTCACCACGGGCCGGGTCACCTGACGGGTGGTCACGATCGCGGCGTACGACTGAACGCGCGCCTGCGAGAAGCTCTGCCCCTGGTTCATCTGGGCGGTGTCGTCGCCGGTGCGGGTGGCGACGAAGAGCTGGGTCCGCGCCTCGTAGACGGGTGTGCTCAAGCTCGTCGCGGCGAGCGCCGCCCCGGTCGCGAGAACGAGACAGACCACGACCGTCGGCCAGCGTCTGGCAAGAGCCTTCAGGAATCCGTGGAGATCCAAACTTCACCCCTCATGAGACCGAGGGAACCACCCGAAACGGAATGTTCTGTTCCCTGTGTACGCGGCCGACGATAGGGACTCGCGCGCGTCAACCGGGGGAGCCACCCCTGTGTCGGCCGCCGAACGACCCGCGCGACGCACACCGCTGGGCCGGGGTGTCGGCGTGGGCCATCGAGAAGCAAGCGCTACACCATCGGGTGACTTCTGGGCTGCACCACGCCAGTCGGTGCCATATATCTCATTTGTTCGATGTATTCAGATCTTGGTATCCGGATCTTGCTTTCGGCCGACGTTGCAGCCCGGCCCGGACTGAAGTCGAGGAGAGTGAAGAAGATGACATCGCCCAGATGGCGGGTGGCTCTGGCATCGGCAGCATCAGTTGCTGTGTTCGTTGCCGCACCGCTGGTGGGGGCGCAGGCCGCCCACGCACAGCCGCCTTCCCCAACGTGCCAGGCGTACCCGCCGGTGCCCCCGCAACTCACCCTGAGCCGCACCGTGGTGCCCGCCGGGGACACGCTGACATTCCGTGGCAGTTGCTTCGCCCCCTTCGAGCGGGTCGTGGCGGAACTGCACTCGCATGAGGTCGTCCTGGGCTGGTTCACGGCGAACGCGCAGGGAGTTGTCAGGGGCAGAGTGACCATCCCGCGGAAGACCGGTCCGGGGTACCACACCATCGAGCTGGAGGGCCGCAGGTCCAGGCTGGAGCTCTCCGCCCGTATCAAGGTGCTGCGCGCGAAGCACGAGCAGGGTCACAGCGGGCTCGGGCAATACGGCTGGTCCGACGGGTCGAACGGATCCGACCGTGCCGGCGGACAGGGTGGGCCCGGCTCGCACGACTCCGGCGGATGGGGGAGCTCCCATCATGACTCGGCCCTGGCTGCCACCGGCAGCGATCACGCCGTGGCCGTGGGTGGCATCGCGGCCGGGCTGGTCGCGGCGGGCGTGGCCGCGATGCGGGCCGTGCGCCGTCGCCGCAGTTCATGACGGAGCAAGACATCGGCACGGCGGAACCAAGGCGTCCCGGCCCCGGCCGAGACGCCTTCCGCATGCGCAGGCCCGGCCGGTCCCGCGAGGGGGCACCGGGCCGCCGTCGCGTGCTCAGGAACGCCCTGCTGGCCGCCGCGACGTTCCCGCTGGCCGGCGCCGTCTGGATCGGTGTCACCGGCCTGCTCGCCCGTTCGGAGCTGATCGCGGCCGGGCGGGACCTCGACACGCTGCGGCAGTCGGTGGCGGCCGTGCCCGGCGCCGCCTCCGGTGCAATGCCCGCGTCCGCCCGGGTGCGGGAGGTGCGTTCTGCCGCCGCCCACGCCGCTCGGGCGCATCGCCTCACCACCGGCCCGGCCTGGTACCCCGCAGCCGCGCTGCCCTTCCTCGGCGGCCCGGTCAGGACCGTGCGCGGGGCCGCGTACGCGGCCGACCGGCTGGCAGGCGATGTACTGTCGCCGTTGGTGCGAGCCCTGCCGTCACCCACCCCGGACAGCCGTGGTGACGGGATGTCCGAGGCCCTCATGACCTTGCGGAAGCATGCGCCGGAAGTCGTTCGCGCCGCCCGCGCCGCGGTCGAGGTGCAGGCTGACGTGCAGCGGCTGCCCCGGTCCACCTGGTTGCCGGCGGCCGACCGGGCAAGGGCCGGGCTCGCGCGGCAGGTCGACCGCCTCGGCCCGGCGATGACCGACGCCTCCGTGGCGGCCCGCGTCCTGCCGCCCATGCTCGGCGCGCGAGGGGAACGGCGCTATTTCCTCGCGTTCCAGAACATCGCCGAGGCGCGTGGTACCGGGGGCGTTCCGGGGGCTTTCGCCGTGCTGTCGGCCGACCGGGGTCACCTGTCCTTCGAGCGGTTCGGCAACAACACCGAGATGGCCACGGCGAAGACGGACCTCGACCTGGGAGCCGACTTCGCGGCCCACTACCAGGGCAGCGAGCCCACCCGCGTGTGGGCCAACTCCAACATGAGCCCCCACTTCCCCTACGCGGCCCGCATCTGGGCCGCGGCGTGGCGCGAACACACCGGCGAGCGCGTGGACGGCGTGTTCGCCGTCGACCCCACCACGTTGAGCCGTTTCCTGCGCGTCACCGGTCCGGCCCGCATGGCGGGCGGCACCGAGCTCACCGCCGACAACGTCGTGGACCTCACCGAACGGGCCAGCTACGCGATGTACGACGACGTCGCCCAGCGCAAGGCGTTCTTCGTCGAGGCGGCCCGCGCCGCCGCCGGACCCCTGATCGCCGCGACCGGCGACGTGCGTCGGCTGCCTGCCCTGCTCGTCGCCCTGAACGACGCCCAGCGGGACGGACGGCTGAAGGTGTGGAGCGCGCATGCGGCGGAGCAGCGTCTCATCGAGTCGCGCCCCTACTCGGGCACGCTCCCGGACACTCCCGGTCCCTTCGCGGGGCTGGTGGTGAACAACGCGGCCGGCTCCAAACTGGACTACTACCTCGACCGGAGCCTGGTGTGGGAAGCGAACGGCTGCTCCAGCGGCGACCGCCCGGTCACCGCAACCGTGACCCTGACCAACCGGGCCCCGGTCTCCGGGCTGCCTGGTTACGTCACGCTCCGGGAGGACTCCCCGCCCTACCGCACCCGGCCGGGTGACAACCGGCTCCGGGTGTCGTACTACGCGGGCGTCGGCGCCACCCTGACCGGCGCCACCCTGGACGGCCACCCGGCGGAGCTCGCGCCCGGCGTCGAACGCGGCCACTCCGTATTCACGCTGGACCTGGAGCTGCCCGCCCGCTCCAGCCGCACGCTGGTGCTGCACCTGCTGGAGCCGCACGCGGACCGCACCCCGGTCCTCCTGCGGCAGTCCCTGGTGACGCCACTGCGAGCCACATTGAAACCGGGCGTCTCCTGCCGTGTCTGAGCGCCTGCGCCGCACCGGGGCGGTGCTCCTGAGTGTGCTGCTGCTCCCGTCGTGCGCGACGGGAGAGCACGCCCCGGACGATCCGGCAGGTGCGGCCGCGGGCGCGCGGCGGGTCGCCTCGCACCGGATCGAGCGCCTGCGGGTCAAGGTGCTCAAGACCTTTCCGCACGACCCGCAAGCGTTCACCCAGGGACTCGAGATGGCCGGCGACACGCTCTACGAAGGCACCGGCATCTCCGGCCGGTCCTCGGTACGGGCGGGGCCTTTGGGCAAGAAACCCACGGTCCGCACGGCGCTCCCCGCGCCCTTGTTCGGCGAGGGCGTCACCGTGCTCGGCCGAACTCTGTGGCAGCTCACCTGGCGGAACCGGACCGCCATCGAGCGCGACGTCAAGACGCTCAAGGAACTGCGTCGCGTCCCGTACCAGGACGACGGCTGGGGCGTGTGCCTCGATCGAGCCCGGCACCGGCTGGTGACCAGCGACGGCTCGTCACGACTGACGTTCCGTGACCCCAGAACGCTCGCGAAGACGGGCGAGGTCGCCGTGACCGAAGGGGGCCGGCCGGTGACGGCGCTGAACGAGTTGGAGTGCGTCGGTGTCGCCGTGTATGCGAATGTGCTCTTCACCGACCGGATCGTGCGCATCGATCCCATCACCGGAGCGGTTAGCGCGAGCATCGACGCATCGGGCCTGCTGCGCGACGACGAACTCGTCCCAGGGTCCACGCTGAACGGTATCGCGGCGGTCCCCGGCACCCATCAGTTCCTGATCACCGGGAAGTTCTGGCCCAGAATGTTCCGTGTCGCGCTGGCGCCGGCCTGAGGGACGGGCGGCTCCGCACACCCTTTCGGCGCCCTCCTGGGGACCTCTCGCCTCCCGGCGCCCGGGTGTCCGCATATGCACGAGGCATAGAGCTCTGCTCATCGGGTGAGAGTTGCCCGCGGTCCAGCGTCGCGGCCCGCCGTTCAGTGAACAAGCGCTCACACTCAAGAAGTCCTTTTTGACATGGTTGGAGGGTGAATGCGGCTCTTCGGTGAGACGATGCCCCAGGTACCAGTGGCAAGACCTGCCCAGCCACAGGTCATCCGGAAGCAGCCGACCGGGCGCCGTACCGGCAAGCCCGTCTGGTACGCGCCGGCCGCCGTCATCGGCGACGTGACCGGCGCCGCGGTGCCGGTGTATCTGGCCTTCGCGCTGGCCGGCGGCACGCATGCCGTGGCCTACGCGACAGTGGCGGCCGCGGCATGGCTGGTCGTGCGCGCCGCGCGGGACCGCTACGGCGAGCGCCGTCTCGGTGAGGGCGACAACGTCGGCCCGGCGCTGCAGGACTGGCTGGTGCTGGTCGGACTCCTGGCGGTGGTGCGGGCGGCCACAGGCGAGGAGTCCCCGTTCCTCATTGCGCTGGCCGCCCTGGTGCCCTGTGCCCCGACGAGCGCCGTCGTACAGACGCTGATCCACCGTCATCTGGCCGCCCGACGCCGCGACGGCCGGACCGTCCGCCGGGCCCTGGTGATCGGGGAGGCGAACGCTGTAGACGGTCTGGTGAGCCACCTCGCGAAGCGGACGGACCACGAGTTCGCGGTCGTCGGGGTGTGCCCGATCGGGGACGAGGACCCGCACGGACTGGCCCCGGTCGCCACCCGTGTCGGCCGGCAGGCACCGCCACGCCCGTCGGCCGACTCCGCCCCGGTACTGGCGGCGGCCGGGCGGCTCAACGCGGATGTGGTCCTCGTCGTGCCGGGACCGTACATGAGCGGAACGCGCCTGCGGCGGCTGTCGTGGGCCCTGCACGGCGAGGAGTGCCCGCTCGTGGTCGTACCGGGTCTGGCCGAGGTGGCCGGGCGCCGGGTAGGCGTCCTCTCCGTGGCCGGGCTCACCATGCTGGCCGTGGCCCCGCCCCTGAGGCGGGGGCTTGCGACGCTGCTCAAGTCGGTGACAGACCGGCTGGGCGCGGTGCTGCTGATCGTGCTGTTCGCCCCGGTGTTCGTGGCGGTGGCCCTCGCCGTACGGATGGACTCCCGAGGCCCCGCCGTGCATCGGCAGACGCGCATCGGACGCGGCGGAAAACCGTTCACCATGGCCAAGTTCCGCACCATGGTCACCGACGCGGAGCGGCTGAGGCATCAGCTGACCGGGACCAACGAGCAGGACGGCCGAATGTTCAAGATCCGCCGGGATCCGCGGATCACCCGCGTCGGACGGGTGCTGCGCCGCTGTTCCCTGGACGAACTGCCCCAGCTGTTCAACGTGGTGCGGGGACACATGTCCCTGGTAGGTCCCCGGCCGCCGCTGCCCGACGAGGCCGCCGGTTACGACGAGGTGGAGCGGCGCCGGCTGGCCGTCAAGCCGGGGCTCACCGGCCTGTGGCAGGTCAGCGGCCGCTCCGACCTCTCCTGGGACGAGACGGTCGCTCTGGACCTCAGGTACGTGGACAACTGGTCCCCGTCGGGGGACCTCGAGGTGCTGTGCCGGACGGTGGGGGCCGTCGTGGCGGGCAGGGGCGCCTACTGAGCGGCTGCCTGCCACGCCACGGCGTCCGACAGCACCGACGACATCCACTGATGTCCACCGCGTCCACCAGCACCCGCGATCCTCCTGGAGGGCCCATGCCGCCCGGAACCCCCACCGGCCACTCACCCCGGAACCGCTTCGGACCGGACCACCACGCCCCGGCGGGCCGCCTCGGCTCGTCCCTGGAGGCCACGGACGTGCTCGTCCTGGCGGACCGGCTCTTCCGGTGGGCCGACGCCCGCGACTGGGCGGGCCCGGACCCGTACGACGGGCTGACCGGCCCGCTGGGACGGCTGGCCGTGCACCGTGTGCTTCGGCAGGTCGTCCTGCAGGCCGTCAAGCGCAGCCGGATCGACCTGCGTCCGGTCCTGGGCATTCACCCACTGCGCACCGCGACGGCCGCCGGCACCGCGGCCGGCGCCTGCGCCAGGCTCTCGGCCTCCCCCGTGTGGCGGGAGCGCGCCCTACGGCTGGGCCGCTCGGCTGCCGACGAGCAGCTGTCCGGGCGCTACGCTGGGCTGTGGCGCTACGAGTTCGACGTGCAGACCCGCTGGGCGTACTACCCCGCCTCCGTGCCGAACCTCGTGGCGACCACCTTCTGCGCGGACGGCTGTCTGGACACCGGGACGCTGGGCGACAAGGCGGTACGGTCCCTCGCTCACGGGCTCCTGGAACACCTGCACAACGGCGAGTTCTTCACCTACACACCGGCCAGTGACGTCCTCGTCCACAACGCCAACCTCATGGGTGCCGCGCTCGCCGCCCGCCTGGCCCGCACCGGGACGCTGCCCGGCGAACTGACGGACCGCCTGGTGGGTGCCGCCCGCGGCGCGGTCGAGGTGAGCCTGGACGGGCAGCGCCCCGACGGCTCGTGGCCCTACGGACGGGGCCCGCGGCTGGGCTGGGTGGACGGCTTCCACACGGGGTACGTGCTGCTGCGCCTCGAACAGGCGGGAACGCTGCTCGACGTTGACGTCCGGCGCCCCCTCGAACGGGGAGTGGACCACTACCTGCGGCACCTGTTCGAAGGCCCCCTGCCCCGCTACTTCGCGGACGGCGGGAGCAGACGGGACCCGAACAACGACGCGACAGCGGTACGGATGGCGGCATGGGCGGCCCACCACGGTTTCGTCCGGGCCGACTTCCCCAGGGCCGTGCTGGCGGCCGTCGTGGACCGCTACCCCGGTCTCGGCGTGGACACGCGGGCCGGCGGCTCCCTGAGGAACAGGTCCCTGTGGGAGTCGCCCCGGTGGAGCGCCGCTCCCCTCCTGGACGCGCTGACCGCCCTCCACGCCGTCCTGCCTGGCGGCCGGCACCACTCCGCCCCAGTCGCTGCTCAGCCGACGACGGCCGCCTCGTAACCCGACAGCACGTCCGCGCTCCGCCCCGCGCCTCCCGCCGCGTTGCGCTCCCACCACACGGCCGCGCAGAACAACCCGAACACGGCGAGCCCCCGGTCGCGCCGGCCCCGGACGTGTTCGGCGACGAGGCGGTCGGCGGTCCGCCGGTCGAAGACGTCATCGAACACAGGGGAGCGCCGTACCTCGGCCCACAGACGGGTACCGTGCTCGCGCAGCAGCGACCGCACCGGCGCCCCGAACCCCGTCTTGGGGCGCCTGGCGACGAACTCCGGCACACCGGACGCCACCGCCGCCGCGCGGAAGCGCGCCTTGCCGTCGCCGAGCCGCAGCTGCTCCTCCGCGACGGCGCCGAGGGCGGCGGCCACCACCGGCTCCCCCAGGAACGGCACCCGCAGCTCCACACTCGCCCGCATCGACGCGCGGTCGCCGTACAGCAGGTTCAGCCCCGGCAGGAACAGCCGCCGGTCGCATTCCGCCAGCGCCGCGAGGGGCGTCCCGCCCGCGTCCAGCACGCCGCCCGCCACCTCGCGATGCCGCTCGGTGACCGCCTCCAGCCCGACGAGCGGCGACAGCGCCGCCCACTCCCGCCCGGAGTAGTACGCCTGCGTCGCCCACGACCAGTCCCGGGGGCTGAGCTGGAGCAGCCGCCCGAACTTGTCCGCACGGCCCCGGTAGCGCCGGGGTCCGGGGACCAGGGTGGTGGCGCCGAGTGCGGGGCGCGCCCACGCGGGGAGCCGTTGCAGCAGCAGCACGGCCTGGTAGCGCTCGTAGCCGAGGAACAGCTCCTCGACCCCGAGCCCCGACAGCAGCACGGTCGCCTCGCCGCGTGCGGCGCGGGAGAGCTGCATGAGGGCGACGGCGGCCGGGTCCCCGAAGGGGAGCTCCATGGTGGTGACCAGCTCCGGGATCCGGCGCAGTACATCGACGTCCAGGTCTACCCACGTCAGCGGCAGGCCCAGCTGCCGGGCGACCCGGGCGGCGTACGGGGCGTCGTCCTCGAAGGGCTCCGAGGTGGTCGCCGAGGTGCGCGCTCTGGCGGCGAAGGCGGGTCCCTCGAAGCCCTGGCGGCTCATCTCCACGCCCAGCCAGGTGCTGTCCAGCCCTCCGCTCAGCAACAGCCCCACCGTCACGTCCGCCCGCACCTGCCGGGCGACCGACGCGCGGACCGCGGCACCGATGTCCTCGGCGGGCACCGCGGCACCGGCCTGCCACCAGGGTGACGCCGTGTCATAGCCGGGAGCGCGCCGGGACAGCACCGTCCCGGCCGGTACGGCACGAACGCGCTGCCAGCCGGTCCGCGGTGGCGGCGTCCACAGGAACATGGCGCCCTGCGCCACCGCGACCGGGTCGGCACCGCCGGTCAGCCCGGCGGCCCGCAGCGGTTCGATCTCACTGGCGAGCGCGACCGTGCAGCCCGCGGCGTTGACCGCCGCGTACAGCGGTTTGACACCCAGTCGGTCCCGCCCGTAGCGGAGCTCGCCGTCGGGCAGGAGGAGGACGAAGGCGAACATGCCGTCCACCTGGTCGAGCAGCCGCGGCGCGTCGGGCTGCAGCAGCAGTTCGTAGAGAACCTCGGTGTCGCCATCGGTCGTGAACGTCACATGCCGCTTCCGCAGCACCTCGCGCAAATACGCAGCGTTGTAGATCTCGCCGTTGTAGACCAGCACGCCCCGCTTCGGGGAGCCGAAGGGCTGGTCGCTCCTCGGATCGAGGTCCACGACGGCCAGGCGGCGAAAGTGCAGTGCCGCGTGCCAGTTGCCACCGCCGAGGTCCAGGTGTCCGCTCGCGTCGGGGCCGCGGTGCGCGAGCGCCGCGCACGGGTCCCCGTGCGACGGTTGCAGGTGGCGCTCGGCGTGGTTCAGCAGGACCACGAAGCCGCACATCAGAGTGCCGCCGTGGTCGATGGGGAACCACCGGCCGGGCAGGCAGCCCGCCTGCCCGGTTCCGGGACGGCGCCCGCGGCGCCGGGACCGGGCGGCGGACACCCCAGTGCCCTGGCCAGAGCCGGTGTGCGGGGGGCGGTCCCCACGACGCCATCCTCCGTGAGCGAGCGGGCCGCACGGCAGGCGACGAGGGAACTCCACAGCGCCGAGGCGAAGTCGGCGGCGGCAGCGGCCTCCTCGCCGAGGGGCTCGCCCCGGACGAGGCGGACGAGGGAGTGCATCTCGGCCTCGTGCCCCTTCGGCCCGCCTCGGTACTTCGTCGTGACCGCCCGGCCGTCCTTCCACACGGTGAGCGAGCGGAAGTCGTCGATCCTGGCCGCCACCCGGTCGGTGGCCACTTCCAGGAGTTCCTTGGGAGCGCCGGGCGGCGTCAGTCCTCCGTACACGATGGAGGCGGCCGACCCGTCGTCGTAGGTGATCTGGAGGGTGAGGCTCTGCGCGGCGGCCGGGTCCCGTGCATCCACGCCGACCGCCCGCACGCCGACCGGCCTGCCCGGGACCAGGAAGCCCGCGGTGTCGATGAAGTGGCACACCTCGCCGAGCAGCCGGCCACCCTGCCCAGGGTCGAAGTACCAATGGCCGGCCGGGAGCCGGCCCGCGAACACCCGGTGGACGACCTGGAGGGGCGCACCCGCGGGGAGCGCGGCGCGAAGGTCCCGCACCGAGGGGGCGAACCGCCGGTTGAACCCCGCCATCGCCGGGGCGCCGGAGATCAGCCACGCGTCCGCGACATCCTCCAGCTCCGTCTCCGTCAGGCCCAGCGGCTTCTCGCAGTACAGGGCGGCACCCCCGCGCAGCACCTGCGCCGCGTACCGGCCGTGGCTGTCATGGCGGCTGAGCACCATCACGCAGTCCGCGTCGCCCGAGGCGAGACCTGTGTCGACGCTCTCGGCGACGGTACGAAAACCCCACCGCCGGCCCTGGTGCGCTGCGGACAGCCCTCGTCCGCCGGCCACCCACGAGAACGCGACGCCGCGTTCCCGTGCCAGCTCGGGGAAGAGCGTCCTCGTGGCGAAGTTGCCCGCGCCGATCGCCGCGAGCCGCAAGGTGCCCCTGGGGGTGGTCCAGGTGCGGGACCCCGCCTCCGGGGCAGACCGGAGCGGGAGCTGAGCGGTTGCGGCGTAGCGCAGCAGCAGCGCGACGCTGCGTCCGGCGGTCGGCGGCTTCAGCGCCTCGTACGCGTCGGCCGCGTCCTCGACGGGGAAGACCCGCGGCTTGAGCCGGGCGAAGTCCACCGCGCCCGTCGCCAGGAGCCGCAGCACCTCGGCGAGGTTGCGCCGCTCCGTCCAGGGGACATAGCCCTCCGGGTACGGGTGGCCGTTCTCTTCGAAGCGGGCGTCGTACCGGCCGGGACCGTAGGACCGTGCATAACGGATCGTCAGTTCCTTGTGGTAATAGGACGACCGTGGCGGTGCGACGTTGACGTCACCGACGACCACCACGGTGGCGCGGTCACGGGCGAGGAGGCCGGCGAACTCGACGGGGTCGGAACTGGACGTGGCGGCGGTGATGAGCACCGCGTCCGCGTCGGCGCCTGCCCAGTGCCGGGAGACGGCGCCGGGCAGGCCGTCCGCCGCCCGCGGGAAGGCCACAAGACCCCCCGACTCGGCGAGCGCCACCATGGCGGGGTCGGGATCGATGCCCACCCCGTCGTATCCGTAGGCGCGCAGCAATTGGAGCGTGATCTGGCCGACCAGGCCTAGGCCGATGACGGCGATCCGTGAGCCCGGCACCACCTCGGCCTGATGGATGCCCTGAAGCGCGATTGCGCCGACCGTGGCGAAGGCGGCCCATTGGGTGTCAACTCCGTCCGGCACCGGGACGACAAGGTTGCGGGGCACGGCGACGATCTCCGCGTGCGACGCGTAGCGGGCCCCGGCGGCAGCCACCCGCATTCCGGTGCGGATGTCGTCGACCCCCTCACCCGTCCTCAGGACCGTGCCCGCGCAGGAGTACCCGAGCTGCACCGGACGGTCCAGGCGGTCCTGGACCGTCCGGTAGGTCTCGACGAGGCCCGTTCGCTTCACGCTGTCGAGGACCTGCGCCACCTGGTCCGGCCGGTGCCGCGCCTTGCCGAGCAGGCTCTGCGCGCCGGTCGAGACGGTGGCCCGTTCCGTACCTGCGCTGATGAGTGACCAGTCGTTGCGGATCACCACCACACCGGCGGCTGCTTCGGGGGCGGGAATATTTCCCACCGTGATGGCACCGGTGCGTGGGGACAGGAGGACTGTCTTCATTTCCCGCCTTTACGGGGAGGGGTCGCGGCCCAGCGCACTGTAGGGAGGGCAGATCCCCGACACATGCACTTCTCCCGCGGCACGGGCCAGACAGACGAACATCTCCATTCGGACGTATGAATATGCGTTCGGCATGATGGGCGTTGTCGCGGAAAACCGATTCCCTGGTGCAGGGCGAGCGCTTCTTTCGCTCCGGGAGCTACGGCCGCCGGTGGGTCCCGCCCCGGCAGTGGTCCGATGCCCGCTCGGAAGGAGAATTTGGGTGAAGCGACTGATGGTCGTCTACGGAACGAGACCGGAGGCCATCAAAATGGCCCCCGTCATCGAGGCACTCGACCGGTCTCCGATATTCCGGCCGACGGTGACGGTGACCGCCCAGCACCGCGGACTGCTCGACCAGGTCCACGCGTTGTTCGGCATCCGAGCCGACCACGATCTGGACATCCTCAGCGAGCGCCAGTCCCTCGCCGACATCACCGTGCGCGTCCTCGACGGCCTGTGTCCGCTGCTGCGGCACGAGCGCCCGGAGGCGGTGCTGGTCCAGGGGGACACCACGACCGCGTTCGCCGGGGCCCTCGCCGCCTTCTACAGCCAGGTCCCCGTGGTCCACCTGGAGGCGGGACTGCGCACCGGCGACCGGTACTCGCCCTTCCCCGAGGAGATCAACCGCCGGCTCGCGACCCAGCTGGCATCCCTGCATCTGGCGCCCACCCCTCACGCACGGGACAACCTGCTGCGGGACGGCGTCCCCGCGTCGTCCGTCGTGGTCACCGGGAACACGGTCATCGACGCCCTGCTCTGGGCGGTCGGACGCAAGGCGCACTACGGGGACCCGGCGCTGGCCGACCTCGACGACACTGCCCGCCGGGTCCTGCTGGTGACGGCCCATCGCCGGGAGTCGTGGGGCGGCGGAATGGAGTCCATCGGCAGGGCCCTCGCCGATCTGGCGCGTGCGGAGCCCGACCTCCTCATCGTGCTCCCGCTGCACCCCAATCCGGTCGTACGGGCGGCGATCCTGCCCCAGGTCGCCCACATCGGCAGCATCCGCCTGACGGAACCGCTGGCCTACGGGGCGTTCGCCCGGCTGATGAACCGTGCGCACATCATCCTGACCGACAGCGGAGGCATCCAGGAGGAGGGGCCGGGCCTCGGCAAGCCCGTGCTGGTCATACGGGACACCACGGAGCGTCCGGAGGCCCTCCGGGCCGGAACGAGCCGCCTGGTGGGAACCGGCCGTGAGCACATCGTGAAGCAGGTACGCCTGCTGCTGCACGACCGTGCGGCCTACGCGGCCATGGCGAAGGCGGTGAACCCGTACGGCGACGGGCGCGCCGCGGACCGTACCGTACGGGCGATCGGGCACTGGATGGGCCTGTGCGGGCGCCCTGCGGAGTTCGGCGACGCGCCGGACTCCGCAGGCGACTTGGCGTCAGCTCCAGATGCCGCGCGTGTCGAAGACGGCCTTGCCGCGCAGAGCGGTCCGTCTGACGCCGCGGAAGGCATCGTGGTCCACGAGCAGGACGACGACATCGGCGTCCCGCACCGCGGTCGTGACGTCGACGAGTTCGGCAACGCCCGTTTGCGCCAGTGAGTCCGGCAGTTCCCTGATGTGCGGCTCCGCGACCAGCAGCCGGCCGAGCTGACGCTGGGCCAGCTGCGTGACGATGTGCAGGGCAGGGCTCTCCCGGAGGTCGTCGATGTTCGCCTTGAAGGCCAGACCGAGGCAGGCGATCACCGGGTCCTTGTACCGGCCGGCCGTCCGTGCGACCTCGCCGAGCACGTAGTCGGGCCGCTCGTCGTTGACCTCGCGGGCGAGCCGGATGAGACGCGACTGCCGGGGCGCGGTGCCGACGATGAACCAGGGATCAATGGCGATGCAGTGCCCGCCGACACCCGGGCCCGGGCGCAGGATGTCAACCCGTGGGTGACGGTTGGCCAGGGCGATGACGTCGCCCGCGTCGATGCCGAGGTGGTCGCAGACCATGGACAGTTCGTTGGCGAAAGCGATGTTGACGTCCCGGAAGGCGTTCTCGCTGAGCTTGGCCATCTCCGCCGTCGTGGCGTCGGTGAGCAGGCACTCCCCCTTGGCGAACACCTCGTAGAGCGTGCGCGCCCGCTCGGCGCAGCCCTCGCCCACGCCTCCGACGACCCGGTCGTTGGTCACGATCTCGATCATCGTCCGGCCCGGCAGGACACGTTCCGGACAGTGGGCGACGAGCACGTCGGGCGCGTTGCCCACGTCGTGCGGGAAGGTCAGGTCGGGCCGGTGCTTGCCCAGCCACCGGGACAGCTCAACGGTGGTGCCGGGTGGCGAGGTCGACTCCAGGATCACGAGGTCACCGGCCTTGAGCACCTCGGCCACCGAGGCCGCGGCGCTGCGCACGTACGACAGGTCCGCGGTGCGGTCCTCCTGGAGCGGGGTGGGGACAGCGATGATGAAGGCGTCGGCGGGCTCGGGCGCGCCGGTCGCCCGCAGCCTGCCCATGGCCACAGCCCCGCTGACGGCCACCGCCAGATCCGGTTCGACAAAGGGGGCACGGCCGGCGTTGATGAGTTCGACGGTGGCGGGGTTGACGTCGACACCGACGACGTCGATGCCGTGGGCGGCGAGGGCGGCGGCGGTGGGGAGGCCGATGTA
This sequence comes from Streptomyces sp. NPDC002935, assembly GCF_040611295.1. Classification (NCBI taxonomy): domain Bacteria; kingdom Bacillati; phylum Actinomycetota; class Actinomycetes; order Kitasatosporales; family Streptomycetaceae; genus Streptomyces; species Streptomyces sp. NPDC002935. The sequence continues at coordinate 169,405 of NZ_JBEXNW010000003.1, read as the reverse complement.
GCCGAGGCCGACGACGCAGACAGTGGAGAACACCTGCAGAACTTCCCTTCGACGTGGCGATTTCTTTGTCGCATGAGGGCGGTGCGCGCTGCGGACCGGACTCGGTCCCTTGCCTGGTCTGCCGGAATCTCACCGCCGGACGCCCTAAGCGGCCGGGATGGCCGACTTCCGGGGCAGCGGCGGGTTGGATTCGATGCCGGTCGTCGCACCGGGGTCGCCCTTCCTCCGCGAGAGTGCGACCCAGATCGTGAAAACGCCGTAGCCCGTGGTGCAGGCGAGTGCGGTGTGAACCGCGCTTGTGCCCCCGAGGAGAAGCACAGCGGCGAATTCGATGACTCCGGCGACCAGCGCGATCCCTGCCAGGCTCTTGCGCCTGGCGGGTTCTCTGAGCTCCACTCCCTGGATCAGACGGCCGACTGCGAGCACACCGGAGGCCGGCATGAGAACCAGAAGTGCGTAGCTCCCGGAGCGGTACTCGCTGCCGTAGACCAGCGGAAAGGCGAAGAAGGCCGCAGGGGTTACCAAGGCGATACCCGCCCCGAGCGCGAGAAAGATCTTCCTCAGGTGCACCGGGCTGTCGGGGCGTCCCCTGGCGACCAAGGGGAGCAGCGCCACCGGAACATAACCGATGACTTCCGACATGTTGGCGGCCACCGCATAGATACCCAGAGTGCTGCCGGCTCCCAGTAGGGACAGGGCGATCTGATCCGAACGCAGCATCGCGTATGTAGCGACGTTCAACAGGTGCAGATGCACGTTGGACCTGCGCCAGACGACGTGTGCGTCACGGAGTGGGTGGGCCGGGAACGAACAGGAGACAAAACGCTTCAGACAGGATCGCACGCAGCGGAAGGGGATGAGGAAAAGAGAATTCAGAACGGCCTGACAAAGGAACGAAAGGGCGGCCAGGTGCACAGCCGATGGACGATCGGCGAGCAGGAAGAACAGGCTTCCCGGGATCGTTCCTGCATTCGCCGCGGTTCGCGCCATGATCAGGGTCCTGAGTTTTCCACTGCTCAGGAGAAGGCCTGCGACCAGCCTGGCGACGAGCGCCGAGTAAATGGCGGCTGCACCACATGGAGCAAGGAACCACATGGGTCGCAGCCACGGAAAGAAAACGACTGAAGCGGCCGCCGCAAGAATTCCGAAGAAGACCGATGCGATCAGTGTCCAGCATAGATATCCCGAAATGAACCGGGTTTCATCAACCTCATCCTCCGTCAGGCCTCTTATGACACCGAGGCCTCCTCCCATTTCGAGGAGAGTGGCGGCCAGCGTCACGAAGACCAGAATCGAGGCGTATTCACCCCGCTCGCCGGGGGACAAAAGGTGTGCGACGAAGAAAGATCCCACAAACGCGGCCAGCGCCCCGCCGGCCACCCCGAGAAAGGCCTGCGAACCCTCAAGCCGTAAGAGAGACAGCAGCCGTCGTGACAGAGGCGCTCTCGCCTTCCGATCAGTTCGGTGCGGGGAGTCCGTTCTGGGAATCACAGGCGATTCACGGCTCTCTTCTCTGAGCAATGATCACTTCTCCGTCAGATCGAACGAGGTGGAACCGTGCGAGATGGGATGGGCGCCTATACCGGCACACCCTTGACGATGTCGAGCACTGCGGCAGCGTCGGCGGCGGCCTCTCGCATGTACCGGCGCGAGCGGAACACCCCGGCCATGGCAAGGAGCATGAGAGCGTCTCCGAGAACGGAGTAGAGCACCGCTGCGCGGCTCACTGGACTCACGCCGAGAACCGCAAGCCTCCAGCGGGAGCGAATGCCGCGGCGTCGCACCCAGAGATCGTCTTCACGATTGATGGGAGACAACAGGTGGTCCAGGACCGCCCTCGGGGTCCAGAGGAGTTCGGTGCGCTCCGCGACCCGCGCGGAGAAGTCGACGTCCTCGCCCATTCCGTTGCCGGCCCGGGTTTCGTCGAAGCGCAGACCACGGATCGCGCTGTGCCGGTACGACATGGAGCAACCCGAAAGCCAACCGACCCGTCGCGGTCGGCTGCCCGTTCGACACATCACGTTCATCCCGGAGGAGAGCAGGGCACCCTGCCGCGGGCTGTCGAGGAGAAAGAGACAGCGATACCACCGCGCCAACCCCGAGGCTCGACGCTCCGACAGATTGGAGATGCGTCCACCGATCCCACCGCATGAGGGACTCTCTTCGAACAGTGCCAGAATCTCACTCGTATATTCGGGATCAAGAATGATATCGTCATCGGTGAAGTGGACAAAATCCGTCGACTTATCAAGCAGATCGAGTGCCATGTTGAGCTGAACGGTTTTGCGCGGCGCCGCACGAAGGAATTTCACGCTCATCCAATCGTGGGTCTCCGCAAAACCCTCAACGACCTGACGCGTTGAATCAGCGTCACTGCTGTCGACGATGATCAAGCGATCAGGCAAGCTTTTCTGCTCGGCGACCGATTCAAGGCAGCGACGCAGATCGTTCGGCCTGTTCCTGGTGCAAATGATCATTTCGTGGCGCATTTAAACCGTCCGCTTTCTTCTTGAACGTGAGTCCTACCCAGACCTTGGCTGATCCTGATACACGATGGGCAAAGGTTCCACATTCGACCCTTCGGTGACCTATCGTCTCGGGTCTGTGGAATTAGGGTTCCCCTGTCGGCGGATATTGCCACTGCCCGCGACGTCCCATATGAGCCTCGGCTCGCTCACTTTGAAGTCTCGGACTGGGCGCCAACGCCTATAGGTGAAGACGTGGTCGCCCGCACTTCACCGTTCGCCCATGACAGCAGTTCCCCGGTGGTCAGCTGCCCGGTTTTCCACTGACGGACCGCCGCCACTACCTTCTCAAGAGAATCCTGCAGACAGCGGACGTGATCGGCGACCACGGAGATCCGACTTGGCTCCGTTGCCCGGCGGAGTTCCTCAGCGATCTGTTCGCTGGTCGCTCCAACTTGGAGATTCGGGCTCTCGCCCGTAACGCTCAACCAGAAGTCGTCGCACTTGCTCGCGTAAGCCAGCGGAACAGTGGGGACGCCGGATGCCACGCCGACGACGGCGCCGTGGAGCCGCTCGGACAGCAGTACTGAGCACTCGCCGATGGCCCGGACCATCGCCCGTACATTTCCGTCAAAGGTGACGACTGCCGAGTCGAGGCGTGACGCCAGGTCCTGCGCGGTTCCTGCGTCCTCCGGGAAGAGTTGCAGGACACGGACCAGCGATTCGGGGTATGCGGCGCGATAGGCCGTGATGGCTCGGACAACGGTCGCGGTGCTGAACCGGGTCGCAGGGCTCGCGCCGAGGCACACCCCGATGAGGTGCTGAGACGTTCCGCGCGAAGGCAGTCCGACCTGAAGGGGATACAGGAGCGCAGGATCACCGATCACGTTGGTGGCGCGCCACTGCCGGACGCACACGTCCGCGGTCAGCGGACCCCTGACTCCGCACAGCGCGACGTCGCGGAGCGCGCGCCAGGTCTCCCAATCGTCCCGCTGGAGGCCAAGAGCGAAACGATCGTGCGGGGCGGCAGCACCCGAACCGGCGATCACAAGCCCCTCTGCCCGGTAGTACCTCAGGGCGAGGTGGGCGGCCCGACCCCAGTTCTGGAAGCCGATCGTGGTTCCACCGCCCAGAAGAATGATCCGCTCCGCACCCGTCAGGCTCATGCGCTGCCCGATCACCTTCGGAGCGGCCTTCAGGTAGGCCCGCCTGGTGACCGGTGCCTGAAGCTCGAGCGGGTCGGCGAGTGCCCCCTTCCAGGTGTCGTGCAGGAGGTCGTCACCGAAGTTGCCAAAACCCTGCCACCCCAGGTAGATGATCCGGCGTTGCCCAGGCATGCCTCTCCTTCAGATGTCCTCTGATCTGCGGTGCCGGTGCTCTGCGGTGCCGGCCATCGGTCCAGTGCCTGGAGGCGTCAGTGGTCCGCGGGACTCAGACGCGCCCATAGGTGCCAGCCCATAGCCCTCGCTCCCGGAAGACCATGGACCGGGATGGGCGGCGCGTGCATGAAGTGCTTCTCGGCGCGTGTCACCGTAAAGTCCGGGAAGTCCTGGTGCAGGCGCCGCAGGTCGTAAACGCGCGAGTACGGATTTTCCGGACCATCGGTGTTGCGGTGAATGAAATCTTCCATGCGCAAGTACGAAAACAGGCCTTGCCGCGCCGCGTTGTCCACATGGGCACGCAGAAGCCCCCGGGGCTGTCGGAGCACTCCCGAGCGGACGAGAGGATAGGCAGCCAAGAGCGCCGCACGTCGCACCAACCCGATGGCGACCAGGTAGTTGAGGGACCAGCGCGCGTAAACCATGACCACCAGCGCGCCGTCCGGCCGCATCACCCGGCGAATCTCCCGTTGCGCCTTCTGGATCTCAGGGACGTGGTGGAGCACGCCATGGCTGAACACCACGTCGAATGAGGCGTCCGGAAAAGGAAGGTCGAGGACACTGGCCAAGTGCACGGCTTCGAAGGGCAGCCGTCGCAGCTCGAGACGGGCCCGGGTGCGCTGGACAGCGGTCCCGGTGAGGTCGACTCCAGTCCAGCTTGCACCGCGTCTGATGATCTGCTCCGCCTCGGAGCCCTGGCCCAGCCCGATCTCCAGAACCCTTCGCCCCTTGAGGTCCAGGCCATCCAGGCACCTGGGGATGTGGGACTCAAGACGGTACTTCTCAGCGTCATACCGGGAGAAGAACGCTTCGTAGTGCGAATGGTCGCTTCCGTCCGGCGACCCGAACAGGTCGTCCCCGCACGGATGGGCGGACCAGAACTCCCGGATCTGCGTTTCGCTCACTAGGCGCTCCAGATGACTCGACGTAGCTCAGTAACGTTGTTCGGCGACGCACCCGAAGGTGGTTGGAGGCGCCAGTCGTTCACCAAGAGTCTGCAAGAAACCCGACTGTGTGGACCAATAGCGACTTGAGCGATCTTCCGGAGCAAGTAAGCATTTCGGTCCACGCGCATCGACATTTTTGTCCGGCGGCGATACCGGAGCGGATCCTGAAAGCTCAAAAAGTGCCCCGGCGGGCACGATGTGGTCGACGAGGCGCTCGACGGTACCCAGATATTCAGGGAAATGGTGAAGAACGAAAATCGCCACGACCGCGGTCATGCATCACAGTGACGCGCGGATTGTGGCGGAAGCGACGCCTGAGGGCATCGGCACTGGGGGAGCACCATGGGCCTGCTCTTGCAGATTCCCTATGGTGGGCTTTGCCTCGGTGCCGTTCATGCATGAAGCGTATCGATTTTCGGAGCTGCTTCGTTGAACCTTCGGGCCGGCCCCAAAAGATTCACACGGACGGTGCATCCTCGTGAAGAAGTATTCTGATTACCCGAGGCGTCCGGCAAGACCGGGGTGGCGGTGGGATTTGGAGACCTGAAACTGATCGCCCGAGGACGGTTTGTCGAGTCAGGAACCGGTGGGCACCGCCGGGGAGGTGGGCAGCGAGCGCTCAGTGCAGGCATCGGAGCCGCCAGGGGCGGGAACGAGGTGGCCGGCGGCCGTGGGCCGGGAACCCCTGCTGACTTCCCGCTCCAACGGGACTCCGATGCGCGCGTAGGCGCAGGCCAGCACCAGCCAAGACGGCAGGCCGATGAAGGTGACCTCCAGCGCGACGTTGGTGAGGGCGGTGACGCAGACCCCAACGGTCGCTCCGAACCAGGCTGAGGCGACCGGGTGGTGGCGTGCCCGCCACGTCCGGCACAGGGTCGCGGCGACCAGGAACACCAGGGCGATTCCGGCGGGCCACCCCAGGTAGTAGACGTATCCGACGAACGAGTTGTGAGGGCCCGAGCGAAGGTCGTTCAGCGGTTGCCCTTCGAACGCCACGTCGATCGGACGTCCCGTCCCCGCTCCCAGAAGCGGCTCCTTCCCAGCTTCCTTCAGGGCTTCCTGCCACATCACGAACCGGAGTTCGACGTTGTTGGCGGCTTCGCTGTCAGGATCCTGGGTGCCGGCCTCCAGCCGGGTGGCCAGACCTCCCACTACCGGGACATCCGAAAGGCGTTGCTGTGACGCGGAGTAGCTGACAGCGGTCACCAGTCCCAGCGCGACGAGGGACAACGACAGGACCGGCCATCGCCCGAGGCGCCGACCACCGGTCCGGAGGGCGACGGCCGTCGCGGCCATGGCGGCCAGCACGGCCAGCAGCGGGCCGCGCTTGCTGGCGGCAGCCGTGAGTAGGGCCGCGCCCATCAGTGTCACGAGTAGCAGCCGACTACGCCCCAGGCACCGCATCCTGACACCGAACGCTCCCGCGATCGCCAGATACAGTCCCGAAGCCGCGGACGTCATCGGCACGTGGAACACCACCTGCACCAGAACACCGAGGGCCGGCACGTACAGAACCCAGCGCAGACGGATCAGTTCCTCGCCCGCCCGGGTGAGCAGCCAGGTCGCCGCAAGCCAGCCGACGACGGGATACAGGCCGAGAATCACCCCCTTGAGGGGGTCGGGATAATCCGCCGCGATCCCCCGGCACACCGCGGGGACGGTTACGACGGCCAGCAGTAGGGCGACCCGGCGGAATCCTCGCAGTCGCTCTTCCGAGAAAGCCCGGGGCGCCCAGGTGCATGCCGCCGCAAGCAGCGCCAGAGCGGCGAGGCAGTCCATGAGATAGAACGGCGCGACACCCACCGCCGCATAGGTCCTGCCCAGGAGAAAAAGGGGCACCAGGCAGGCGGTCCACAGAAACGACGCCGCCCCGCGGAGGCAGACCGCCAGAAGGACGACACCCGCTGCGCACAGTGCGGCGAAGGCGAGCCAGAACAGCTGATCAGCGTCGCCCGGCATCATTTCCGGCACCCTCTTTCATCAATTGAGAAACAATCTTCTATCACGTCGGACGTCGGACGTGAAGCGCCTGCTCCGCAAGTTTTCATATTCAGTTTCGGCATATTCTATGAACAATGAGAAACGGGCGTGTCGCACTGGACTCGGCAATTCGTGCATGATGCCGTGAGGGATCGGCATATCCGAGGAAATTGTTTTTGTGGTTTCCGGGGGTTCTTCCGCCCTCTTCTCGCTCCCCGGTCGCCAGCCCTTCCGGGGTTCCGATCCAGTCCATAGGGAGGGACGGAGTCATGTTTCCGATCCGCCCGAAGGGTCCACGGCGACCCTCGGCGCCGACCGTCCTCGTGCTGAGGCACAGCGCGGGCCTCGGCGGCATGGGCAGGGCCGCCGAGTTCTTCACCCCGGCACTCAGGCGCCTGTGTCCGATCGTGGCCGTTGTCTCCCTTTCCGCGAAACGCACGTCCGACGGCTTCGAGGCATCCTGGCCCGCGAAGGTCGGCGCGACGGCCTCGGCGGTGGGGCGCTGCGCCATGGTGCTGGTCAGGGAATCCCCCGATGCCGTCTACCTGCCGATCGCCCAGTGGGGTCTCCCCCTCCTGCGGGACGCCCTCGTCGTCGCGCTCGCCAGGGCCACCGGAAGCACTCCGGTGCTGCACCTTCACGGCGCCCAGCTGCCGGCCCGGCTCTCCGCCGCCCTGCCCCTGCGGAAGGTACTGGGAGGAGCCCACTGGATCGTCCTGAGCGAGGACGTGGCGGCGAACCTGCAGACCAGTGGTTGCCGCACGAGATCGGTGACGGTGATCCGGAACCCGGCGCCGGCCCCCGAACATGCCCTTCCCCAGCAGAACGGCGGGCCACCAACGGCATCGTGCGCTTCGCGGCCGCTGCGCGTCGGCTGGCTCGGCACGATGTGCCGGGCCAAGGGCTTCGACGTCCTGTGCGATGCCGTGGACCGGGTAAAACGGCGTGACACCGCCGTGGAATTCTCCGTCGCCGGGATGCGTCTGGACGTGCCGCGGTCCCGGATGGGCTCCGTGGACCGCGATCTCGGCGTGGTCCATCAGGCGGACGTCCCAGAGTTCTGGTCCACCGTGGACGTGTTCGTCCTTCCGGCCCGCTGGGTGGAAGGACTCCCCTTCGTGCTGCTCGAGGCGTTGCAGGCGGGCTGTGTCGTGGCGGCGACCCGGTCCTCGGGTAGCGCGGAACTCTTCCGCCACGGGTGTGTGGACGCCGTCGAGCCCACGGTCGACTCGGTCACCGGCTTCCTCGAGGCGTGCCGGACCGACCTCGACGGCGTCCGGCGCCGTCAGCAGAAGGCGTGGCGCCAGCTGCGACCGCTCTACGCGCACGATCGCGTCGAGGGGGCGTTCGCGCGGTTCTGGGAGACCGCGCCTTTCGGACGAGGATGACGAACTGTTGGAGGCAAGGTGCACACACTGCGTATGCCAGGGCTGCCGGACGAGGCCACGGCGACCGGGACGGTGGGTCCATGTCCGCCCGTGACAGTGTGCGGGCTGCCTGTTCATCCTCTGACGCTCGAGGAGTCCGTGGCCGCCGCCGAGGCACTCATCGCGGACGGCGGCCCCCACCAGCACGTCGTGCTGAACGCCGCCAAGATCGTCCAGGCGCACGACGACCCGGAACTGGCGCGCATCATCCGCTCGTGCTCGCTCGTCAACGCCGACGGGCAGTCGGTTGTGTGGGCGGGCCGCGTCCTGGGAAGCCCTCTGCCCGAGCGGGTCGCGGGCATTGACTTCATGCTGGCGCTGTGGCGCAGCGCCGCGCGCAACGCATACCGCGTGTATCTCCTGGGCGCTGAGGCGAAGGTGGTCGAGGAGACCGCGCGCATCGCCGCCCGGCGGGGTGTCGAGGTCGTCGGGTACCGGGACGGCTACTGGGACGAGAGCGAGGAGGCGCGGGTGGTGGCGGCCGTCCGTGAGGCCCGCCCGGACATCCTGTTCCTCGCCGTGCCGAGTCCACGCAAGGAGTACTTCCTCGCCCGCCGACAGAAAGACCTGGGCTGTGCCCTGGTGGTCGGTGTCGGCGGATCCTTCGATGTGGTGGCGGGACTCCGCAGCAGGGCGCCGCGGTGGATGCAGCGCAGCGGCCTTGAATGGTTCCACCGATTGGTCCAGGAGCCGCGCCGCATGCTCCTGCGCTACGCGGTGGGCAACACCCGATTCCTAGCCCTCACCGCCGCGTACTGGGCGCGGCTGTTGACCGGCCGCGGGGGCGACGCGTAGGGCCGACGGCCCGCACCGGCATCGGCCGGCCGCGCACGCGGAGCGCGTTTTCCGGCTGCTGCACCGCCCCAGCCGGTGCAGCAGCCGGCCGCAATCCTTGGCCTGGCGCGGGTCGTCGCAGCATCTCGAACACGTGCGTTATCACCACCGCGGAGAGTTCGGTCTCATAGGGTCGGTGCGGAATGCTTGCGGCCGGATGTGTGAATTACGCTTCCCGATCTCTGTGAACACGGCCCTGAAGACAGCCTCCGGAATAGTGTCCTCACATGACGGATACCTTGGCTGGGCCCACAATTGGACATCTTCAGGAACGCGCCCACGGCGATGGCCATGATTATGTGAAAGGTTCTCCGCATATCCGGCATCATCGCATTCGCGAGCGAGTGATCTCGGGCGTGCACGACCTGGTGGGTAAGGTCATCGAACGGAATGGCCAGTGCCGGGTCCTCGAGGTCGGCGCCGGACATGGAACCTTCACCGACCATCTGGTGGCGGCCGGGGCAAACGTCGAGGTGACGGAGATGAGCGCCCCCAGCGCGGCGGTTCTTCGGCACCGTTTCCGGAACAATCCGCACGTCACGGTCATTCATGACCCTGAAGGAAAGGAAATCTTCCGCCCGGAGCCGCTCGACGCCGTGGTGTGCATCTCTGTACTTCATCACATCCCTGACTACCTGGGTGCCGTCGAACATCTCATTCAGCGTATTGCTCCCGGCGGCGTTTTCTTCAGCATTCAGGACCCCTTGTGGTACCCGCGCAGGTCGGGACTTTCCATGAATCTGGATCACGGCGCTTATCTACTTTGGAGGCTCGGCCAGGGCGAACTGCGCCGTGGCCTGGCCACCAGGGTGCGCCGCCTGCGCGGCCGCTACGACGAGACGAAAGAGGCGGACATGTCGGAGTACCACGTCGTCCGCCAGGGAGTGGACGAGGTGGCTCTACAGGGACTCCTGGCCCCGGTGTTTCACGATGTGGAGCTGCAACGTTACTGGTCGACGCAGTCAGGAGTGCTGCAGGCGCTGGGGCAACGATTCGCTCCTGCCACCACATTCGGGCTCTTCGCACGGAACCGCTGCTGATCAGCGTTCCGTCCAAGACGGACCCTCCTGCCTCGGGGTCATTCCATACGGGGCCTCGAACCTGGTGTGCGGGGTCACCGAGCCCGGCTTGGGGTGACCTGCCCCCGCTCCACGTCCTCGCGCCTCACCCCGCGCAGCAGCAGTCCGAGGTTCTCGCCCGCCCGGCCCCGTCGAGGAGCTTCCGGAACATCTCGACGCCGGTGACGGTGGTACGGGACGCCGACCTGCCGGGCCAGCAGGACGTGCTCCTTGGTCTGCGGCATCGGACCGTCGGTCGCCGCGACCACGGTCATGCAGGACCTTGGCGATGGCCGCCGTCAGTGTCGTCTTGCCGTGGTCGATGTGCCCGATGGTGCCGATGTTCACATGCGGCTCGGTCCGCTCGAATTTCGCCTTGTCCACTGCGAGCCCTCCTGATCACCTGGGTGACGCCGAGCGTTGCTCCGCGGCTTCCCGGCCGGGCACGGCAGCCGGTCCTGGTGACCGAGCGGGCAGGTGGGAAGTTCCGCTCCTTCCTGGCTATTGGTTATGCGGCGCGTCGAACAGGGCGCTGACGGACTCACCGTTGTGAATGCGCCGGACCGCCTCGGCGAGCGCCGGGGCGATGGACAGGACGCTCAGCTTCTCCGTGTGCTCCTCGGCCGGGATCGGCACGGTGTTCGTGCAGACGATCTCCAGCACGTCGGGCTGTTCGCTGAGCCGCTTGAGCGCGCCCGCCGCGAACAGCCCGTGGGTGCAGGCGACCCGGATCGAACGCGGTCCCAACTCACGCAGCCGCTCCAGAAGTTCGAGGACCGTGCTGCCCTTGGCGATCTCGTCGTCGAGCACGATGACATCGCGTCCGGCGATCTCACCGATGACGGAACTGATACTCACCCGGTCGTCGGCGAACCGCTGCTTGGCACCGGCGGCCACCTGGGCCCCGATCAGCCGCGCGAACGCCGCGGCCTCCTTGGCGTTGCCGAGGTCCGGCGAGACCACCGTCGTACGCGAGAGGTCGTTGGTGCGGAAGTGCGCGGCCAGTTCCCGCAGGGCGTGCAGATGGTCGACCGGCACCGAGAAGAAGCCGTGCACCTGCGGGGAGTGCAGCGTCATCGCGAGGACGCGGCTCGCACCGGCCGCCACCAGCAGATCCGCCACGAGCCGGCCGCCCATGGAGATCCGCGGCATGTCCTTCTTGTCCGAACGTGCGTACGAATAATGGGGCATGACCACGGTGATCCGCCCGGCGGAGGCGCCGCGCGCCGCGTCGCACATCATCAGCAGTTCGACGAGATGCTCCTGCACCGGAGTGACCAGCGGCTGCACCAGGAAGACATCACGCTCGCGGCAATTGGCCTGGAGCTGGACCTCCAGGCAGTCATTGGCGAACCGGCTGACACGGGTCGGGCTGAGGGGCACACCGAGATGCGCGCAGAGCTCGGCCGCCAGCTCGGGATGGGCACTACCGCTGAACACGGCGATGTCACGCACGACCGCTCCTCGCATGATCGAACCGGGTTGCGTCGCCGGTTGGCAAGATCGGCCCGGAGTGCGTACCTCATGCTACTGGGCACCTTTCGGGCCTTCGACCGGGGGGAATTCCGGTTGCGGACCGGTCGCGCGTCCGGTCGCGGAGTCACGGGCCGGTCCCGGACACCGCTCGGCGACCGGCCGTACCGGGTCGCCCCGCCCTTCACGGCGTACGAGCCGACGCCTCGGGCAGCGGCCGGGACCTGCCGACCCGGGTGTCCCGGGTGCCCCGACTCCCCCACCGCACCGCGCCCCGCCTCGCGACGGACGGCACCCCGGTCTTCCGGCACCGGAATCAACGCGCCAACCGGGCGGCCTGCCAAGGGGGTTGGCGGGTACACGGACGGTTGAAAGGAGGACCGTCGACATGACGACGTCCATCAAACGCATACCCGGATGGGCGAAGGTGCTCTCCGCCTTCGTACTGGTGCTCGTGGTGCTCTTCGCCGGGCTGCGGCTGGCCGTTCTGCCGGGGCTGCGCGATGTGTTCGGCACGGAGACACACGACAATTCGGGCCCCACGCTCCTCAAGTCGATCCAGGACATGAGCCGTTACGACGCCGCCTCGGGCAACTTCCAGGTGGTCGTGGACCTGGAGAAGGACGCCAAGTATCTGCCCGACGCGATCCGCGGCACCCGCACGCTGTACGTGGGCGCCGGCACCGTCGACGCCTATGTCGATCTCGGGCGCATCGGCCAGAAGGACGTGCTGGTCAACGACGACCGTACGTCGGCCACGCTCCATCTGCCGCACGCGGCACTGGGCAAACCCGCTCTCGACCCCGACCACTCCTACGCCGTCTCGAAGCAGCGCGGACTCCTCGACCGGATCGGGGACATTCTCTCGGGCAACCCGAACGACGAGCGGGCCGTGCAGCGGCTCGCGGCCAAGCACATCGGCGCGGCCGCGAAGGACAGCGGGCTCACCTCGCGGGCCGAGAAGAACACCACCGGCATGCTCGAAGGCCTGTTGCATTCTCTCGGCTTCAAGGAGGTGACGGTCACCTACGGAGTCTGAGTCCGGGCGGCACCGACGGCGCCGGGGGCGATCACGCGGTCGCACCCGGCGCCGGCCACCGTCACGCGGGCGGTTCCCCGGATGGCAGTCCCCTCCACGCGGGCAGACGATGGAAGGAGGCAATGGAAGGGAGCCGTCATGCTGGAGATCAAGACGGTGGACAAGCCGGATGAGCGACGCGATTTCCCGCGCGGCCACCTCGAAGCGGTCCACATGACCGGGCTCGACTTCGCCGTGGGAACCTTCGAACCGGGCTGGCGATGGTCCGAGTCCGTCGGCCCGATCGCGGGAACGAAGAGCTGCGAGGTCCACCACAACGGCTATGTCGTACAGGGACGGATGCACCTCGTCATGGACGACGGCGGCGAGGGCGAAGTAGGACCCGGCGACGTCTTCGTGTGCCCGCCCGGGCACGACGCCTGGGTCGTGGGTGACGAACAGGTCATCGTGTACGACTTCGCGGGAGGCATGGCCACCGACTACGCGAAGGCCAAGGACGCCTAGGGCCAATGCCGTGACTCTGTTGGTGATCTTGTGAGGGGTGCTGACAGGTCGTCTGTTCGGCGGTTTGCTGGAGGGGGCGGGGTGGGTTCTCGGGAGAGGGCCGGAGATGTCCTTGCGGGCGAGGAGTTGCCAGCGGATTCCGACGCGGACGGTGTTGACGGCGCGGGCTGCGTGCCCGAAAGGCACGCCGGCGATGCTGATCCGGGACCGGCTGGATGTGGTGTTCGAGGACGAGGAGTTCGCGGACCTGTATCCCAAGGACGGGCGGCCGGGGCTGTCGCCGGGGCAGTTGGCGCTGGTGTCGGTGCTGCAGTTCGCAGAGAACCTGTCCGACCGTGCGGCTGCGAACGCGGTCCGCACCAGGATCGACTGGAAATACGCCCTGGGCCTGGAGCTGGACGATCCCGGCTTCGACCACTCGGTGCTGTGTGAATTCCGGGCCCGCCTCGCAGAGGGCGACGCGGCCGACCGGCTGTTGCAGGTGATGCTGCACGGCCTGGTTGAGGTCGGGCTGCTGAAGTCCGGCGGGCGGCAGCGCACCGACGCGACCCATGTGCTCGCGGCGGTGCGCACGCTCAGCCGACTGGAACTGGTCGGCGAGAGCCTGCGGGCCGCACTGGAACAGCTCGCCCAGGCAGACCCGGACTGGCTGCTCGCTCTGGTCTCGCCGGAGTGGGACAAGCGCTACGGACGGAAGGTGGAGATCGGCAAGGTCCCCGGCGGGAAGGCCGGGATCACCGCCCTGGCCGAGGCCTTCGGCCGGGACGGACGCAAGGTCCTGGCCGCGGCCTGGGCGGCCGACGCCCCGCCCCGGCTCAGGGCGTTGGCGCAGGTGGAGATCCTGCGGCAGGTGTGGGTGCACCACTACTACTGGGACGCCCGCGGGCGGCTGCGCTGGCGCGACGGCCACACGCTGCCGCCCGCATCGCTGCGGTTCGACTCTCCGTATGACGCCGACGCGCACTACTGCGTCAAGCGGGACACCGCCTGGTCCGGTTACCGGACCCACTTCACCGAGACGTGCACGTCAAGCCTGCCGGAGGTGGTCGTGCACGTGGCCACCACGATCGCCCCGGTCCAGGACGGCGAACTCACCGCCCAGATCCACGACGACCTGGCGGCGATCGGCCTGGCCCCGGCCGAGCACGTGGTCGACGCCGCCTACGTCAGTCCCGCGCAGATCGAACGCGCCCGGCGGGCGCACGGCATCGCCCTGCTCGGCCCGGTCGTGCCCGACCACAGCCACCAGGCCAAAAGCGGAGCCGGCTTCGACAAAGCCGCCTTCGCCATCGACTGGGGCCACTGCCGGGCCACCTGCCCCCAGGGCGCCGTCAGCCGCGAATGGCGGCCCCTGCACATCAGCGGACACGACTACATCCAGGTCAAGTTCGACAAGGCCACCTGTCTGGCCTGCCCCGTCCGGCCCCAGTGCACCAACGCGGTCAGCGGTCCGCGATCGCTCGCGCTGCTGCCCACCCGCGAACTCCACGACATCCAGACGCGCAACCGTCTGGACCAGCGCACCGAGGACTGGCAACGCCGCTATGCGATCCGCGCAGGCATTGAAGCCACCCTCTCCCAGAACGTCCGCACCTACGGACTGCGCCGGACCCGCTACCGAGGCCTGCCCAAGACGCACGTCCAGCATGTCCTGACCGGTCTGGCCTGCAACGTCACCCGCATCACCGACTGGATCACGGACCCGACCCGCACCCGGCGAGCATCCAGCCACTTCCACGCCCTCTGCACTGCCACCGGCTGACCCTCACAAGATCACCAACAGAGTCACGGCATTGGCTTTAGGGGCCGAATGGCATCCGAGCGAGTGTCGGCCTGAATGTCTGGCCCCCGCCGAGCCTGGACCACCAGACCACGGACGTCCGTAGCGCCAACCCGAGAACACCCAGACCGGAGCACCCTGTCTGCGCCGGACCGTCACCACCAGAGAAAACTGGAACACTCCGGCACCACCGAATATGCGACAGAGCCTGATTCATGACACTCCCAGAAAGGCCGGTCGAGTTAGCCCTTCGCCTTCCGCGCACGCTTGCGACGCAGAATGAAGATTCCACCAGCAAGGGTGCTCAGTGCTGCAAATCCAGCAATTACAGAGTTGCGTGCATCGATGGTGTTAGCCGTGTTTTCCTCGCCCATCATGCTCGCAGGTGCTACTGCTTTTGGCGCGGCCGCATCGGCATTCTTTGCGGCTAGCCAGCCTCCTCCAGCGTGCATGCCGCCCTCAGGATTGTGCGGCTTGGGGTGCTCGGGCTTGGGGTGCTCGGGCTTGGGGTGCTCGGGCTTGGGGTGCTCGGGCTTGGGGTGCTCGGGCTTGGGGTGCTCGGGCTTCGGATGCTCGGGCTTCGGATGCTCGGGCTTCGGATGCTCGGGCTTCGGATGCTCGGGCTTCGGGTGGTCCGACTCCTGCCCGTAGCCGGAGCCGTGGTCCGACTCCTGCCCGTAGCCGGAGCCGTGGTCCGACTCCTGCCCGTAGCCGGAGCCGTGGTCCGACTCCTGCCCGTAGCCGGAGCCGTGGTCACGT